>JAFBAJ010000540.1 GCA_019247865.1 Acidobacteriota bacterium | reverse complement strand
GGATGCCGAATTCGCTCGGGTTGCAGCAGATCCTGATGCAGGGCATGAGCGACAAGCAGCCCGCGCCGGAGAAGAAGTAGCAACCCTCGGCTGACCGCGCCGGCCGGAGAGCAGGAAAGCTGCTCCGGCCGGTCGCGCCATCCCTTTCCCGTTCACATTGCCAGAGGAGGAGTCACATCATGTTCAGCACTGCTCACAACAAGTACATCACAGGCGTCGCGTCTCTGCTTCTTCTATCTTCAATCTTTATCTTTTCCGGCTGCGGCCACGCCAACTCCGGCGAGCTGAGCTTCTCATCACACAAGGTCAGCCTCAGGCGTCACGGCATCACGAACCGCTTCGGAGTCGAAGAGCGCGGCGAGTCCCCGGTCTTTCGCTATGACGGTTACAGCCTCCACGGTGATCGGCTACAGGTGAAGATCGAGAACGAAAAAGTGTCGATCAATGAGAAGCAGATCGGGATGCTCAAACAGGGCGACAGCATTCACATCGGCGACGAAGGTCTGCGAGTCAACTCGCTCGACTACGGGCAGACGGAAAAATATCTCCAGCAGAACCTGCAGCCGGAAACGTCGCAGAACATCGCGAAGTAATCGCTCGGCAGAGCACACGGGATAAAGCATTCTCGCTTTAGATTTGGTCTTCGGTCTTTGGACTTTGGTCTTCGTTTGTTTGGCTGGCGTTGAGCTTGAGAACTATACCCGGCTCGACACAAGCAAAGACCGAAGACCAAAGTCCAAAGACCAATTTTATCTTTGTTTGAATTCTTTTATAATCAACCTCAATGCACGGAACTCTCGCACGCCGCGGGGCGTAAGTACACACGGTCTCGAAGAGATTATTTTTGGTGAAGGGAAACGGCGCGATGGCCGCTACGATGGAGAGCCAGTCACACACGCCTGAGCCGGTCGCTCAGCCTCCGTTAGATGACAACCGGCCGGTGATCGAGCTTGATGGTCTGAGCGTGAAGTTCGGCCAGCGTCAGATTCTGAAAGACCTGCGCGCGAACCTGCGTGGTCGCGCCATCGGACTGCTCGGGCCGAACGGCGCGGGCAAGACGACGCTCATTCACACTCTGCTCGGCTTTCATCCGGCGGACGCGGGTACGGCGCGCATCTTCGGTCACGACATCGTGACGGACGACCCGAAACAGATCCTGGCGCAGATCGGCTACATGCCGGAGCGCGATTCGTTCATCGCCAAGATGACGTGCGTGCATTTCGTCCGGCTGATGGGAGAGCTCTCGGGCCTGCCGCCCGAAGTCGCTCTGGAGCGCGCGCACGAAGCACTCTTTTACGTCGGCCTCGGCGAGGCGCGTTATCGCACGGTGGACACCTACTCGCTCGGCATGAAGCAGCTCGCGAAGCTCGCGCAGGCCATCGTCCACGGGCCGCGCCTGATTATTCTGGACGAACCGACCAACGGCCTCGACCCGCCGACGCGCACGCGCATGATTCGCCTCATCCGCGAGATACGCGACAGCGGGCAGGCGCGCATCATGCTCTCTTCGCATCTCTTGAGAGACGTTGAGGAGTGCTGCGACGAGATACTGGTTCTGAAGGACGGCTACATCGCCGCGCACTGCGACCTCGAAGAGGAGCGCAAGGCGAACCGCAAGTTCCTGGAGATGGAGATGCGCGGCGACACGCACGCCTTCATCGAGGAGGTCGGCAAGCTCGGCTGCGAGTACGCGCTGACCGGCGACCGTCGCCTGAAGCTGGTCCTGCAGGAGGGCGTCGAGATACGCGACTTCTATCGCCTCGCCGCACAGCATCAGGTGCAGATTCGCCGCCTCAACTTCAAGAAGGATTCGCTCGAAGATATTTTCCTGAAAGCGATGGAAAGCAACGGACAGTCCCAGGTCGGAGTGTAACTCTAAACCTGAGCATTGGGTTTTGACTTGCAGACATGGGACTTGAGACCTGGGACTTTTAGCTTATGGCCGTTTACGAGCACACATATCAGCGTTACGGGGGAGAGCGCACGCCGACCTGGTCGCGTTTTCTGATTATCCCGCGACATGCTTACAAGAGCGTCTTTCAATCGAAGCTCTTCGTCGCGTTCTTCGTCGCGTGCTTTGTCGCGCCGCTGATCTACGCGATCCTGATCTACCTGCATCACAACGTGAATGCGATCGGCATCCTGCAGGCGAACATCAATGAGCTGGTGCCGATCAACAACACCTTCTTTCTGAGCTTCGTTTCAGTGCAGGGCTCTTTCGTCTTCTTCCTGACGCTGCTGGTCGGGCCGCCGCTCGTCTCGCGCGACCTAACGAACAACGGCCTGCCGCTCTACCTGTGCCGCCCCTTCTCGCGCGCCGAGTACGTCATCGGCAAGATGTCGGTCGTGCTCATTTTGTCGTCGCTCATCACGTGGGTGCCGGGCCTGCTGCTCTTTCTCTTTCAGGGCTATCTGGAGGGCGGCGGCTGGCTCAAGGACAATCTGTGGATCGCGTATGCCATCTGGAGCGGAAGCTGGGTCTGGATCATCACGCTCGCGCTCCTGTCGCAGGCGGTCTCGGCGTGGGTCAAGTGGCGCGTCGTCGCGAGCGCGATCCTGCTCGCCATCTTCTTTATCCCTTCGGTGCTGGGCGAAGTCATCAATACGCTCTTCCAGACGCGCTACGGCCATCTGATCAGTCTCGGCGCGCTGGTCGCGAATATCTGGTCGGGGCTGTTCCGCACTTTCAGTGTGGTTGACAGGGACGTGCGCGAGGTGCGCAACGGGAGGGTCGTCCGCGAGGTGATTATCAAC
>JAFBAJ010000460.1 GCA_019247865.1 Acidobacteriota bacterium | reverse complement strand
GGAACCGGAGAATAATCTATGACATGAATGTTGTTCGGCGTTCCCGCGAGCACGACATCGTTCTCTTTGTCGCGTTGCAGGAGCGCGTCGAGCAGAGCCTTGTTGGTCTGTACTTCCTGCTGGATGATGCGATAGTTGACGGCCGCCTCGTTCTGCGTCAGCGTCTCGCCGCGCTGCTTGTTAAAGGAAGCGCGCAAGGTGTCCTCTTTCGCCTTCGCTTCCAGATAGCGCGTTTCCAGATTGGTGACGACGGTGCTCGTGGCGCGCCTGGTCGCGTCCTTCTGCTCTTTTTCCAGCACGGCGATCTGCTGGTCGATCTCTTTGACCTCCGGATATTTCTCAGTGTACGAGACGAGGAGCTGCGCGCGTTTCTGCTTGAGCTCGGCGAGCTTGCTTTCGGTCTCGCCGTTCTGTTTGGAGGTGGCTTCGGCGGCCTGCGCCTCGGCGCGCGTCGTGTCGAGCGAGGCGCGATATTTGGCTTCGGCCTCTGTGCGTTCCTTCTCGGCGTCCATCAGTTGCCGGTTGAGTCCCGCGAGGCGATCCACGACCGTGTTCTGGCTCTCGTCGAGCGAGAGAATCTGGTGGTTCTTGGCGTAGTTCAGGAGCTGCTCTTCGCCCTTGCGAATCTCGACCTGCAACTCTGCGATGCGTCTTTGCAGAAAGTCTCCGGCCGTCGAGCTGGTCTCGGTCTTCCGCTCCAGATTGTTGATGACGAAAGCGTCCGCGACGGCGTTGACGATCTTGGAGGCGACCTGCGGGTCGGGATGACGATAACGAATCTCGATGAGGCGCGTGTCCGTGATCTGCTTGACGCTGAGGCCGCCTTGCAGCATGCCGACGAACGGAGCCAGACGATTGACTTCGACCAGGTCGTCGCGCGAGGTGGCGGGCGCGAGGCTGCCGGTCAGCGGCGCGTTCTGCAGCGCCTGATCTTTGTCGGACGGCTGCGCCGCGCTGCCGAAGCCCAACATGCGCTTGAGGCTGTCCAGCGTCGAGCGGTTCTGCACGGTCTGCGGGCGCAGGAAAGCCTGATTGTTCTCTAGGTCCAGCGTCTTGACGACGCGGCTCAGGAGGCCCGCGCTGGTCAGAATCTGAATCTGTGTGTTGAAGTAGATCGGGTCCGTGTAGGAGCTGTTGACGATGATGTTATTGCTCTTGAAAGCGCCGAGCGCGGGGTTCGTGTTCTCCGCGTCCACCTGCAACTGCGCGCGCGCCTCGAAGATGTCGGGCTGCCGTGCAGCATAGATGGCCGCCAGCGTCGTGACGAGAACCAGTATGCCCAGGATGAGCCAGAGATGCCTGCGCGCAGAGCGCCAGTAATCGTGCAGTCGCCAGTGCAGCCCGTCCTCTTCGGCCGAGTCGCCCGCATCGTAACGATAAGAGGGCGGCTGCGGCAGCTCCAGCGGCCGCTCCATCTCGCGCCCGCCCGCCGTCGGCTTGACCAACTCGGATGGTTCTCTCATAGGGTTCATAGATAGATCTCAGACCTTCACGGAATTGCACGTATCGGGAGTTGGCCGACCGAGGGGACGACCGAGCCGAGGAACGACTTGAGGAGTTGCTTGCCGGTCGAGACGGGCACGTCCACGATGTCGCCCGAGACGAGCAGGACATCTTCCGCCTGATGCTTGTCGATCGCGCGCAGGTCCACGTAGATCTCCGTCTTCTCGATGGTGCCGGGCTTCTGCCGAACGACGCGCACTTTGTCCTTCTTCGTGTCGGGCATCACCCCGCCGGCCATGGCGATGGCGCGCGTCACTGTGATCGGCTCTTTGAGCGCGATGGCCGACGGCCTGAAGACATTGCCGACGACAAAAATCTGCTCGGCCTCCGGCACGCTGATGACATCGCCGGGCTGGACGAACGGGTTCGCCATCTCCACGCCGCGCAGGGTCTCGCTCAGCATGTAATTATCGAGGCCGCTCGTCGCAGGATTCTCTTCGGGCGCGCTGCATGAAGGGCCGGTCTCCGTGTGCACGACCTGCACGCTGCGCCCGGCGTTGTCGGCCAGGCCCCCGGCGAAGGTCAGGAGTTCCAGCAGGCGCACGCGGCGGGTCAGTTGAAAGCGGCTCGGCAGGCGCACGGCCCCGATGACCGCGACCGGCTGCGAGTTATACTCCTTGATAAAGACATCGACCTGCGGCTCTCTCAGATACTCTTCATAGCGGCGCGCGATCTCCGTCGCCAGCTCGCTCTCGGTCAGACAGGCCGCGCGAATCTCGCCCTGTATGAGCGGCATCCGAATCATCCCGCTCGAATCCACGCGGACGCCGTCGCGCGAGAACTGCGGGCGATTGAAGACGCGTATGTCCAGCATGTCGCCCGTCCCGATCCGGTATTTGGTATCGGCGGCCTTAATCACAGGCGTCTGGGCCGTTGGAGTGACGGCGGCCTGTTGCGCGTGCGCGCTCCCCCAGCCACATACTGCGACGAGGAGCAGGACAGCGAGTTGCATGGCCCTCGCTGAAATTGAAGCGCGTTCCGTTAAAAGCTTTTTCATCTCACACTTTCGGAAAACAGCAAGCGACCCAAAGAGTGCTCCGTGTCTCGCCCGAAGATTACGCTTGACTGAATTCGATGAAGGCAGGTTCCAGACAGATGGTAACTCCTTACTGCTTTAATCTTCGCCGGACAACCTGAGCGAAGTTGACACGCCCGGAGGTGCAACGGTTATTAACATGCCCCAGAGCCATTGTCAACGCGAGACACCGGAAATTACTGAGGAAAGCGGCGAAAATTAGCCACAGAGACACAGAGGCACAGAGATAAAAATCAGGATTGGATTGACCACTTCTTTCACTTGCTTTGTCTGCTCTGTGCCTCTGTGTCTCTGTGGCTAACTCTTATTTAGGTATATTCAATCGCCGAGCAAAGTCCGCGATGGTGCGCTGCAAGCCTTCGCGGAGCGGAATCCTGGGCTCCCAGCCGAGCAGCTCTGTGGCGCGCGTGATGTCCGGCTTGCGCTGCTTGGGGTCGTCCTGCGGCAGCGGCTCGTACCTGATCGCGGCTTCGATGCCGCAGAGGCTCGCGATCTCCTGCGCCAGTTGCTTCATAGTGAACTCGCCCGGATTGCCCAGGTTGACGGGATCATGCACGCCGTCCGTGTTCATCAGGCGAATCAAGCCCTCGACCAGATCATCCACATAGCAGAAGGAGCGCGTCTGCTCGCCCGTCCCGTAGACCGTCAGCTCCTTCCCCTTCAGCGCCTGCACGATGAAGTTCGAGACCACGCGCCCGTCGTTCTCGACCATCCGCGTCCCGTACGTGTTGAAGATGCGCGCGATCCGCGTGTCGACATTGTTCTGCCGGTGATAATCCATCATCAGAGTCTCGGCCAGACGCTTGCCTTCGTCGTAACAGGCGCGGATGCCGTTGCAGTTGACGTTGCCCCAGTAGCTTTCCGGCTGCGGGTGGACTTCCGGGTCGCCGTAGACTTCGGAGGTGGAGGCTTGCAGGATGCGCGCGCGGACGCGCTTCGCCATGCCGAGCATGTTGATCGCGCCCATGACGCTGGTCTTGACGGTCTTGACCGGATTGTACTGGTAATGGATCGGCGAGGCCGGACAGGCCAGGTTATAGATCTGATCCACTTCGAGCAGGATCGGCTCGATGACATCATGTCGGATCAGCTCGAAGCGCGGGTTGTCGAAGAGCTGAAAGACGTTCTCGCGCCGCCCCGTGAAAAAGTTGTCGAGGCAGATCACCTCGTGCCCGTCATTGATAAGGCGCTCGCACAGATGCGAGCCGATGAAGCCCGCCCCGCCTGTCACCAGAATTCTCATTCGCTAGTTACCCTTCCTTAGATGTTGATCGAAGAAGCGCAGCATCCGCTCGTACTCGTCCGTCCAGCTCTCCGGCTTAGTGAAGGCGTGGTTCTCGTTCGGATAGAACATGACCTCAAAATATTCCGACTTGCCGAGCTTGATGAGCTTGTCGATGAGCTGCACGCTGTCCTGAAAATGCACGTTGTCGTCCACCATGCCGTGCAGGATCAGAAGCGGGCTCTTCAAGCCTTCGGCATACGTGATCGGCGAGCTGCGCTTGTAGCCTTCGGTGTTCTTGTCGGGAAAGCCGAGCCGCTCGGTCGTGTAGATGGGCGACGAAGCGAAATAGTTTTTCCAGTCGGCGACGGGACGCAGGGCCGCTGCGCACGCGACGCGTTCCGGCGCGCGCATGACGGCCATCTCGGCCATGAAGCCGCCGTAAGAGCCGCCGTACATCCCGACCCGCGCCGGGTCAACCGCATAGTTTTTGACGATGTAATCTATCCCGTCCAGATGATCTTGAAAATCGAGCCCGCCCAGAAAGTCGTACACGTCCGTCCGCCACTCGCGCCCGTATCCGGCAGAGCCTCTGTAGTCGATCTCCAGCACCAAGTAGCCGCGCTGGGTGAGGATGTGATTGAACATCGCCTCGCGATAGTAGTAGCTCCAGCCGTTGATGATGTCCTGCAAGTAGCCAGCGCCGTGCACGAAGACGACCGCCGGATATTTTTTCGATTTATCAAACTGCGGCGGCGTGTAGATGCGCGCCTTGACCATCTTGCCGTCTTTGGCTTTGAAGTCGAAGTATTCGGGCTTTGTCCAGTTGATCTGTGTGAAGCGTTCCGGCACGGTGCGGGTCAATCGTCTGAGGATGGAGGTCTGCCGGGTGACAACGTCAATCGTCACAGTATAGAGGTCTGTCGGCTCATTCCATGCCGAGTGCTCGAAGAGCAGCAGGCCGCCGTCCTTTGAAAGCTGCGGGTCGGTATTCATGCCTCGCGGGGTTCCAACTCCTGAAATGACATTGGAGGGCGTCTCCCCGATGATACCGAAATCCCTTTCGGCGGTAGAATTTCTGGTTGACGAATAGATGATGCGCTCGCCGCCCGGCAACCACTTCGCCCAGTCCACTTCCCATTTGCCCTCGGTCAGTTGTTTTGCCGACACAGCGGCGGTGCTCGCCCCGCGCTTCTCTTTGCGCGGCAGAGGCTTCACGTAGAGATGATTGAAACCGTCACGCTCGGAAGCGAAAAGCAACCGGTCGCTCTTCGGCGAGACCTCGATGATGCTCGAAAGCGGCGCGACCCACTTCGCGTCCGTCTCTTCGTCGATCAGCGTCGCCGTGCCGTCCGTCGCATCAACCAGAAAAATCTGCCGACGCTTCGTGTCGCGGTCGATGCGGTCGATGATGAGAGCCGTGCTGTCCGGCGTCCAGCGCAGGCCGCGTATGTAGGAAGCTCCTTCGGGCGCGGGCAGCTTGGCGACCGTGGCCTGCTCCGTCGAGCCGTCGCTTGAGACGACCTGCACGCGCTGCTCTGCCCAGCCGCGCCGGACGGTCGGAGCCGAGACGAACTCTCCCGTGTAGCTCGGCACGAAGAGCGCGCGCTGCTTCGACGTGTCCGAAACCACATAGGCCACACGCGCGCCGTCTTCCGAAGGCTCCGCGCCGAAGAGCGAGACGTTGTTGCCCGGCCCGGCTTCGCGCGTGAGCTGCACGATGGAAACGGAAGTCACGTCGAGCGTGAAAAGATTGCCGCCCGACTGATACATAATGCGGCGCGAGTCCGCGAGCCACTGCGCGCCGCCCTCAAACGCGGCTGTCCGCGTCAAACGCTGCGGCACGGAGCCTTTATCCAAGCTGAGCGTGTACAGGTCT
>JAFBAJ010000435.1 GCA_019247865.1 Acidobacteriota bacterium | reverse complement strand
AGGCGTGCACCCGCGCACACTGGTCGAGGTCGCTTGCGCAGTGAAGCTCCGAGACAAGTATCAACTCAAAGACGGCGATGTCGTGCGAATCGAAATTGAGACGAGCGGCGACAATTCTTAGCCCGCCTGGGCAGTGGTTCAGTTTGGGGATTGAATGTGGAGAGAGGTATCTCACCGCAGAGACGCAGAGAAGTCGCAGAGGGAACGCAGAGAGAGAGTCCTCTGCGACTTCTCTGCGCGAACTCTGCGTCTCTGCGGTGAAAACATGTTCCAGCACCTTTCCTTTAAACTGAGCTACTACCTGCGCTTGAACGCCCGCCTTCAACCCGCCACTCATTTCGTGATGAGAAGCGGAGAATCGACCCTGTAAGACAAGAGTTCTGCTTTCTCCTCGATAACCCGGAAAACAAATTTCTCTGTCCCTTTACCCTCGCTGAATTCAACGACATAATTGAGCGTCACCAGCGTTCCCCTCGGGGTGGCCTGCACATACCACCCGGTTTGATTTGCTTGTTTCACCGTCCCCAGCTTTCGCCGCATAGCTTCAAAGAATTTAACAGCGCCTGCTTCATCGCCGGTTTTTTTGAACTCTTCATCAGCCTGATTATAGATTTCACGGAACTGCCCGGAATTATTCTGCTGGTGAAACTGAGCCACAGCCGCTTCGGCCAGCCCTTTCCCCCTCGTAAAAGAGCAGGAACTGATTGCCATGAGCGACATGGCGATGAAGAAGGCTTTGAGCTTCTGATTTGTTTTAACTCTCATGATGTTCTCTGTGGTGCGTCGCGGTATAAACTTACTGGACGTTTTCACTACTCATGCTTATGGTTGAAGGATTAGACGGAGAGGCTTATTCAGATGATGACTCCAACAGACCCTGAGTTTGAGCGCAGAGTGCGGGACAGCTTTGCGCGGCAGTTGGTGATGAGCACGCTCGGCGCGAGCCTCAGCCGCGTCGAGGCCGGGGCGGTGGACATCGAGCTGCCGTTTCGGGGCGACCTCACCCAGCAGGATGGGTTTATACACGCGGCCATCGTGACGACCATCGCGGACAGCGCGTGCGGGTATGCCGCGTATACGCTGATGCCTGCGGGTTCAAGCGTGCTCAGCGTGGAGTTCAAGGTCAACCTGCTGCGCCCTGCGGCCGGAGAGCTGTTTGTGGCGGAGGCGCGTGTCGTCAAATCCGGCGGCACGCTGACGGTCGTGCGTGCGGATGTCTACGCGCGCACAGGTCTTGAGGCGAAGCTGGTGGCGACGATGCTGGCGACGATGATTCGCAGGTAGCTTTCAAGTCCCAGGTCCCAGGTCTCAAGTCCCAAGTCGAGAACCTGCCTTTGACCTGGGACTTGAGACATGGGACCTGGGACTCTTATGTTTATTGCAGCTCCTTCACACTCCACCAAGCCGTGCGTTGTAAGAACCGGGCGTCGGAACCGCTCAGGCTGAACGGCTCTTCTTTAACATCGTCGCCGAGCGGGTCGAACTCGTGTCGCACCATTCCCTGATCTGTGACGCTGGCGGTCACGCCTTCGGGACTGCTGCCATAGATGGTCGCGTAGAGCACGCAGGCCGCGAGGTATGAGCCGGCGGCGGCCGGATGGCTGTCCGCGTCGTGCTTGTAGAGCGGCGTCTGCGGTTTGTATCTGAGGGCTGTCTGCCACGCCGGGCCGACCGGGGCGACGGTCGCGTCCATCTCCTGCGCGAGGCTCATGTAGGCATCAATGATGCCGACCTGATTTTCCGGATGCTCACGGTGCGCCCACGGGACAAAGAGGATCGCCTGCGCGCCTGCTTTGTTGATCTCCTCGTTGAAGAGGAGCGCGTAGTCGCGCATCGCTTCCGGGTTCTCAAGCGCACGCGTGCTCTGCTCCTGAAGCACGACGTAATCCCAGGGGCCGTCCTGCTTGAGCTTGCGCAGGGCCGTGCCGTCATTCCAATGCTCCTGCAGGGTCGCGCCCATCATCGCCACCATCTCCGTCTGGAGCGGTCGCGCCGGATGAGCCGAAAGCGCGAGCTGTTGTGTGACCCAGGGCAGGTCGTTGTAGATCGTGTAGCTGTTGCCGATGAACAGCACGCGCATGTTCCTGTGCGGGACGGCGATGGTGTATGCGCTCTGGTTCGTGCCCTGGACGAAGCCCGACAAGAGCAGCACCGAGGCCAGCAAGATAAAGGTTACACGAGTAGCTTTCAGATACATATATTCATTAAGCCTTACCAGCTTCAGATAGGGCACTCTGAAAGCAGATTAGATTCGGAGCGAGGTGAGTGGTAAATCTGGCTGTTTGAGGAGCCTGCGCCGCACGCGCCCTTATCATTACAGGAATTTCGCGCGAGGTCAACTTTAAAATATAACAAAGTTTAACTGTTGAAAAGAAAGCCATTTGCCGCAGAGCTTTGAACCTGCTCGGCCTGAACTCTGCGCCTCGGCGGTGATATGTTAGGATTCAAAGGCAATCTGGCGCGCGAACCGTAGCGTATATTGGTTGAAACATGAAAGGGATGCTTTTAATGACAAGACGGCTCGTCTCATGGCTGATCGTGCTCGCGCTCATGCTGGCGGTGCACGGCAACGGCACGCGCTCTGCGAAAGGTTTGACGCTGATGGCTCTACAGCAGGAAGGGCGCGTGCGTGCGCCGGAACTCACGCCCAATCGCGGCTGGCTCAACACGGACAAGCCGCTCTCGCTCGCCGCGCTCAAGGGCAAGGTCGTGCTGCTGGACTTCTGGACGTACGGCTGCATCAACTGCATCCATATCATCCCGGACTTAAAACGGCTGGAGAAGAAATACTCCAACCAGCTCGTCGTCATCGGCGTCCACTCCGCCAAGTTCGAGAACGAGAAGGAGACGGACAACATCCGCCGCATCATCATGCGTTACGAGCTGGAGCACCCGGTCGTCAACGACGCGGACTTTAAGGTCTGGGAAGCTTACGCCGTGCGCGCGTGGCCGACGCAGGTCCTGATCGATCCGGCGGGCTACGTCATCGGCAGCGTCTCGGGCGAAGGCAATTACGAATTGCTCGACGAAGCGATCGGCAAGACGGTCGAAGAGTTTCGCAAGCGCGGCGAGCTGAACGAGCAGCCGTTGAAGCTCGTGCTCGAACGCGCGAAGGTGGGCGACCTGCCGCTCGCCTTTCCCGGCAAGGTGCTGGCGGACGCGAAATCCGACCGGCTCTTCATCGCCGACTCGAATCACAATCGCCTCGTCATCACAAAACTCGACGGCACGCTGACGGATGTCATCGGGACGGGCGCGAGCGGAAGCAATGACGGCGCATACGATCGCGCCAGCTTTTACCGCCCGCAGGGTTTGGCGCTCGACGGCGAGACGCTCTACGTCGCGGACACAGAGAACCACTTGATTCGCCGCGTCAATCTCAAGACGAAAACGGTCGAGACCATCGCGGGCACGGGCCAGCAGTCGCGCGAGTACAACAAGTCCGGCGCGGCGCGCTCGGTCGCACTCAATTCGCCGTGGGACTTGCAGCTCGTCGGGCGCACACTCTACATCGCAATGGCCGGGCCGCATCAAATCTGGAAGCTCGATCTGGACAGGAACGAGGTTGCGACCTTCGCCGGTTCCGGACGCGAAGAGCGTCAGGACGGCACGCTCCTGATGGCCGGATTCGCGCAGCCTTCCGGGCTCGCCACGGACGGCCGAACGCTCTTCGTCTCGGACAGCGAGGCCAACATCATTCGCGCGATAGACCTCAAAGCGGGCACGGTCGAGACCTT
>JAFBAJ010000411.1 GCA_019247865.1 Acidobacteriota bacterium | reverse complement strand
GCGCGCTTGTCGTCACGGTCGAACTCGCGCAGATGTCGCGCGACCGTCTCATCAAGCGCGAGCGCGCCAAGCTCTATCAGCCGCGCCGTCAGGAGTCCCGTCACGAGCGGCTTGGTCAGCGAAGCCAGATCGTAGATCGTCTCAAGGCGCGCAGGCGTCGCGGGCTCCGTCACGGCCTGGCCGAGCGCGTCCGCGTAGACCGCTTCACCGCCCACGCCGACGAGATAGACGGCCGAAGGGAACTCTCCGGCCGCGATGCGCTCGGACAGGAAAGTGTTGATCGGCAAGTGGCGCAGGCTGTCGGTCACTTTTTATGATTGGAGGTTGAGGGACGAGAGCCCGGCGTGCAACGCATGCTCCTCTATGCGTTCGAGCGCGCGCAGGGCGAGGGAGAGGGCGCGGCGACCGTCTGCGCCGGAGACCGGAGAGGGCGAGCCTTCGCGCGCGGCTACGAGAAACGCTTCGATCTCCGCGCGCAGGGGCTCGATGTCCGCTGTCTCAAGATGCTGCGTGTTGACGCCGGGCCAGATGCTCGCGCCCTGCGGCGGCGCGAGGTTGCTGATGGTCGCGCGCCGCGTCGTGTAATCCACCGCGACGTAATCGTGTGGCTGAAAGAAACGCATCTTGCGAATCTTCTCCATCCCGATGCGCGAGGCGGTGATGTTGGCGACCGCGCCGGTCGCAAACTCAAGACGCGCGTTCGCGGCATCCACGCGCCGCGTCAGCACAGGGATGCCGACGGCGCGCAAGTCCGTCACTTCGACCTCTTCGCCGACAAGCCACTGCACGATGTCCAGGTCGTGGATCATCAGGTCGAGCACGACATCTATGTCGAGCGAGCGCGCGGTAAAGCTGCCGATGCGATGGATCTCGAAGTAGAGCGGCGAGCGGACGTGCGGGCGCAGGGCGACGAGCGCCGGATTGAAGCGTTCGAGATGGCCGACCTGCAAGAGCGCGCCGCTCTCTTCGGCAGCGGCGATCATCCGGTCTGCTTCCTCTAAAGTGCGCGCGATCGGTTTTTCGACGAGGACATGCACGCCCGCTCTTAAAAGCTCGCAAGCGATCTCGGCATGCGCCTCGGTCGGGACGGCGAGGCTCACGGCGTCCACTTTTCCGAGAAGGGTGCGCCAGTCCGTCGTCCATTCAGTCTCGCGCTCGGCGGCGATGGCGCGCGCCGTCGCTTCGTCCACATCGCAGACGGCGACCAGCTCGGCCGCGCCTTCGCCCGCGAGCGCGCCGTGGATGCGCGCGTGTTGCCGGCCCAGGTGGCCGACGCCGATGACCGCTGTGCGTAACGTCACGGTTTACAGTTTCCTGTTTTCTGGTTTAGGGTAACGGCACAGTGGTCAGTGGTCGGTGGTCAGGGGTCAGAGGAACACACGCTTCTGAATCTGACCACCGACCACTGACCACTGACTTCTGTTGTTCGGAGTGACTATACTTGCAACGTTCGACGCTTGCCAAGCGTGTCTGGCTGCTCTTCTTTCTCGCCGTTGTCGCCTGCTACTTTTATGGACTCGGTCGTCCGCCGCTGCTGGGGCCGGACGAGCCGCGTTACGCGCAGGTCGCGCACGAGATGTTTCTGCGCGCGGACTTCATCACGCCGACGCTCGGCGGCCACACGTGGTTCGAGAAGCCTTCGCTGCTCTACTGGATGATGATGGCGGCCTACGGCGCGTTCGGCGTGACGGAGTTCGCGGCTCGGCTGGGGCCTGCGCTGGCGGGCCTGCTGACGGGGCTGCTCATCTTCTGGCTGGGGCGCAGGGTCGAGCGCGCGTGTGAAGACAGGGAGAAGCCGCGCGGGCTCGGCCAGTGGAGCAGCCTCGCGCTGCTGTCGAGCGGAGGGCTCATCGTCTTCTCGCGCGGCGCGAGCTTTGACATCATCGTCACGCTGACCGTCACGCTCTCGCTCTGCTGCTTTTTCGTCTCGGAGCTGGAGCGGGATGCGCGGCGGCGTCTCTGGCTGCTGGCGGGATTTTACGCGGGCGTCGGGTTGTCGCTGCTGGCGAAGGGATTGGTCGGAATCGTGGTTCCGTTCGGCGTCACGGGCACATACTTTCTGCTGCGCCGCACGTGGCCCGACCGAAAGAGTTTGACGAGCATGCTGTGGGGAATGCCGCTCGCGCTCCTCATCGCCGCGAGCTGGTATGCGCCCGTCACAGCGCGGCACGGCTGGCTCTTCATCGACGAGTTCTTCGTGCAGCATCACTTCGCGCGCTTCGTCTCGAACAAATATCATCACCCGCAGCCGTTCTGGTTCTACCTGCCGATGATGGCCGCGCTCATCTTTCCCTGGACGGCTTTTCTCGTCGGCTCTTTTCGGACGACCGCGCGCCTGAGCTGGCGCGGGAAAGAGCCGCTGACGAAGTTTCATCTCTTCGCGCTGGCCTGGCTCGTCGTGCCGGTGGCGTTTTTCTCGCTCTCGGAATCGAAGCTGCCGGGATATGTGCTGCCCGCGCTGCCGGGCGCGGCGCTGCTCGCGGGCGAATATCTGGTCGGATTTCTGAATGC
>JAFBAJ010000343.1 GCA_019247865.1 Acidobacteriota bacterium | reverse complement strand
TGTGGAGGCGGATGACGACGGCCTGTACGTGCTCAAGTTCAGGGGCGCGGGGCAGGGCGTGAAGGCTCTCATCGCGGAGCTGCTGGCGGGCGAGATCGGGCGCGCGCTCGGCCTGCCGGTGCCGGAGATCGTTTTCGTCGAGCTGGACCCGTTGATGGGACGCACGGAGCCCGATCCGGAGATTCAGGACTTGCTCAAGGCCAGCGCGGGGCTCAATCTCGCGCTCGATTATCTGCCCGGCTCCGTCACGTTCGAGCCGCTCATCCTGCGCCCCGAAGCAACGCTCGCCTCGGAGGTCGTCTGGTTCGACGCTTACACGACGAACGTGGATCGCACGCCGCGCAACACCAACATCCTCGTCTGGCACCGCAAGCTGTGGCTGATAGATCACGGGGCCGCGCTCTACTTTCATCACGCCTGGGACTCGGATTACATGAAGCGCAGCCGCAGCCCCTTCGCGCAGATACGCGAGCACGTCCTGCTCCCTTTCGCAGATGCTCTGGAGGAAGCGGACGCGCGGCTGAGCCGTTTGCTGACTCCCGAATTGATCCGCGGCATCGTCGAGCTGATTCCGGACGAGTGGCTGTGCGGCGAGCAGCACTTTGCGGATGCGGCGCAGCATCGCGCGGCCTATGTCGAATACCTGCTCGGGCGGCTTGAGGCTCCGCGCAGTTTTGCCCTGGAGGCGAGCCGTGCCAGAGCTCTCTAGCTTCGATTACGCAGTCATCCGCGTCGTCCCGCGCGTCGAGCGCGAGGAGTTCATCAACGCGGGCGTCATCGTCTCGTGCCCCTCGAAAAAATTTCTCAGGGCGCTGATCGAGCTTAATCCGCAGCGACTGGCCGCGCTCGACGCGACGCTCAGCCCGGACATCATTAAGAGCTATCTGGACACGATCCCGGCCATCTGTGCGGGCGACGAAGAGGCAGGGCTCATCGCGCGGCTGCCGCAACGCGCACGCTTTCACTGGCTGGTCGCGCCGCGCAGCACCATCATCCAGACCTCTCCCGCACACACAGGACTCTGCGCAGACCCGGAAGAGGAGCTGCACAAGCTGCTCGAAAAGATGGTGCGTTAGCGCAAGATAGACATCTTCAACTATAATTCATGAAGCTCGTAAGGAGAGCCATCTGATGAAACACCTTCTCGCCATCCTCTTTTTAATCATCGCCGCCACGACCGTCTCCGCACAGACCGGTGACGCAGCCGATAAACCGCCCTGCGCGCTGAGCGTCACGCAGGCTCCGGCCATCAACGGGCTCAAGCTTGGAATGACGGTCGAGCAGGTGCTGGCGCGTTTTCCCGGCAGCAGCGAGGACAAGATCATCGCGGCCGAACGCGCGCGCGCGCCCGAAAAATTCGGCGCGGGCTCATTTTCCATCATCCCCGAAAAGTACTCCACGAAGGATGAATTTCCGGGCATCAATCAATTCAACTTTCGCTACATAGACGGGCACATCTACAGCCTGCGCGCAGCCTACAACGGCCAGACGTGGAAGGACGTGGACGAGTTCGTCTCGAAGTTCGCGGCCGATGCGAAGCTGCCCGCCGCAGGCTTCTGGGACGCCACGCCGGGAATGGAGATGCAGCAGAAGGAGCTCAAATGCAGCGACCTTGCGATCACGGTCTTTGCGAGCAGCGGCGTCAATCATATCGAGCTGCGCGATGCGGCGTCGGAGCAGCTCCTGAAGGAGCGCCGGGCGAAGGCTAAAGAGGCCAAGCCTTGAGGCTCAGTTGAGAGGTGTCGCGTATGTATTGTCCATCGTGCGGCGCGGAGCAGACGCAGGGCTTGAAGTATTGTAACCGCTGCGGGGCCAACCTCGCGCAGGCGAACGAGGCTTCCTCCTCCAGGGTGACGAGCATGGTGTGGGCCGTCGCCACGGCCGTCGTGGTGGTCAGCATCGGCGGCTTCATCATGGCCTTCATCTTCGGGATGGAGTTCATGAGCCGCAAAGAGAACACCACGGCCACGGTCATCTTCCTCATCTTCTTCCTGCTCGTCATCCTCGGCATCGCGGCGCTGCTGGTGCGACAGCTATCTCGTTTGATCAGCGCTTACCTGGAGAAGGGCGGGAAGAGAACCGAGCCGGCCGCGCTGCCTGAGCCGCACGCCGCGCGCCTCGCCGCGCCGCAGGAGCCAGTGCCCGGCGTCGCAGAGCAGACCACGCGCCGTTTCGAGCCCGTGCCGAAAAAATAGTTTCACGCCAAGAGGATTATGAGTGTTCAGGTTCGCCTCGCAACCGCCGCTGATGCGCCCGCGCTGGCGAAGTTCCGTTACGACTTTCGCACGCGCAACATGTCGGGGCAGGAGCAGGAAGCAGCCTTTCTTGAAAGATGCGCCGTGTGGATGCGTGAGCGTCTCGGCGCGTGCGGCGCGTGGCGCTGCTGGATCGCCGAACGGGAGGGAGCGGCGGTCGGGCACGTCTGGATACAGCTCTTTGAAAAAATTCCGAATCCCACTTCGGAGTCAGAGTTTCATGCTTACTTAACGAACTTCTACGTGCTTGAAGAGGCGCGCGGGCAGGGCGTCGGCTCAGGGCTGCTCGCGGCGGCGCTCGACTGGTGCCGCGCGAGCCATGTCCACG
>JAFBAJ010000097.1 GCA_019247865.1 Acidobacteriota bacterium | reverse complement strand
GTATCTTCGACGTGGCGCTCATACTTCACGCGGACCACGAGCTCAACTCCTCGACCTTTACGGCCCGCGTCGTTGCCGGAACCCTCGCGGATATGTACGGGGCCGTAACGGCTGCGATTGCGGCGCTCTCAGGGCCGCTGCACGGCGGCGCGAACACCAACGTCATGAAGATGCTCCTGGAGATCGGCCAGATGGAGAAGGTCGAGCCGTACATACAGGACGCGCTCGCGGCCAAGAAGAAGATCATGGGCATCGGCCACGCTGTCTACAAGACGGAAGACCCGCGCGCTACCTGGCTCCGGAAGTTCTCGAAGGAGACGGGCGAGCGCGGCGGCGAGACCAAGTGGTACGAGATGTCGCGCAAGATCGAAGAGATCATGATGTGTGAGAAGGGCATGTATCCGAACGTCGATTTCTATTCCGCTTCGACCTATTACATGATGGGAATTCCGCTCGATCTCTACACGCCGATCTTCGCCATCAGCCGGATCAGCGGCTGGACGGGACATATCCTCGAACAATACGCCAACAACAAACTGATCCGCCCGCGCGCGGAATACATCGGGCCGCGCGATTTGAAATACGTTCCGCTCGAAGAGCGATAAGACGGTCTCACGCCAAGGCGCAAAGACGCAAAGAAAAGCTCAATGCCTTTCTTTGCGTCTTTGCGCCTTGGCGTGAGAATTAGTTTTAATCCGGCAGCCAGCGCGGCTGCGGCTGCTTGGGAATCTCGTGGCTGGTCAGCTCTTTCATCTCTTGGGTCGGCGAGAGCAGTTTCGTGCGCCAGATGAGGATGGTCGAGAGCAGGAGGGCGACGGTGCAGGCGGCTCCGCCTTCGATGCCGTAGGCTCCGCCGGTGACCCACACCGGGCCGAGGTCTTTGGCGCGCATGAGCGGGTGCGGCGTGAGGTTCGTGATGCCGCTCACCGGCAGTCCCAGCACGGCCGCCATCATCCAATTCCAGGCCCAGTGCAAACCGAGCGGCAGCCACAGGCTCCGCGTGCGCAGGTACGCGACAGCGAGCCACACTCCCGCCAGTGCCGTGTTCGTGAAGGCCAGCACGCGCACGGCCTTTGAAATATCCTGATTCGGATTTCCCTGATGCGCCAGCGCGAAGGCGAGCGAAGTGATGACGATGCCGACCAGGATCAGCTTCGCGCGCGTCATCGTCTGTAGCGGATAACCGCGAAAGAGCGCCTCTTCCGACGCCGCCGCGAAGATAAAGACGAGACACGAGAAGACGAGCGTCTGCAAGACCGCCGGAAACATCTGCGGCGCTGTCAACGTGAAGCTGAACCCGCCGGAGATGGTCGCCACGAGCGCCGCCAGAATGAGCGTCCCCGCGCCGAAGAGCGAACCGATGAACCAGTCCCGCAGCCAACGCGTGTGTAAAGCCCAGCCGAGCGCGCGCGGCGGCAAGTCCTCAAAGAGCTTCTGGCACAGGAAGCCGATGCCGACGGCCGCGACGAGAAAAATAAACTCCTGCGCCGCGAAGCCCCAGCTCCCCTCCAGAATGGCCTGCGCCTTATCCGGCCCGTACGCCAGCACCAGCGCAAAGACCAGAATCGCGGACACAAAACTGGTCGCGACGAGAAAGATCCCGCCGAAGACTGCGAGCCGCCAGCCGCTTCTCAGCCGCCCGTGCTCGTTGAAAAAGATGTCGGATGGTTGCATCGGCAGCATTCTAAAGCATTATTCAACTCAGCAGAAGGTTGGTAGTGTCCTAATTTGTTTATCTCTGCGTATCCTCAGCGACTTCTCTGCGTCTGCGGCGTTGAGATGATGCTGCACCATGCTCACCGCAGAGGCGCAGAGTTCACGCAGAGAAGTCGCAGAGAGTTGAATGTAGGACACCACCGAAGGTTGTAGGGGCAGGGCTTGTCCCTGCCCGCTGCTGTGAAAGCTGAGCGGGCAGGGACCAGCCCTGCCCCTACAACTGTTCGGATACGCCTGTGGTAAACTTTAAGAGTAAGCGATGAGCCAGAAGCAGACGCCAGAGAGCAGCGATTTCATGGGCGGCCAGCCGCCGCGCCGCCGTAGCGCGCCGTGGCTGCTCGGCGGGCTGGTGCTGTTTCTGCTCTCGATGATGATCGTCCTGCAGGTCGCGGGCCTGTGGTCTGTGCTGCCGCCCGACACAGCCTCGGACACACTGCTGCTCTATGCGCTCTCGTCGCTCAACTTCGCGGCCTTCATCGTCTTCACGTTCATTCTCGTCCGCAGCCTGCTCAAGCTGCGCCGCGAGCGCCGCGAGCGACAGCTCGGCTCGAAGATCAAGACGCGGCTCGTCGTCTACTTCATCACGCTGAGCATCCTGCCGATCACGGCGATGGCCGTCTTCTCGTATCTCTTCCTCAATCGCTCGGTCGAAAAATGGATGGGACATCTGCCCGAAGACTTCGTCAGCGAGGCGCGGCAGTACCAGCGCGAGACGGACGCCAACCAGATTCGCAACCTCCGCGATACGGCGACGATGCTCGGCCTCCTGGTCGA
>JAFBAJ010000064.1 GCA_019247865.1 Acidobacteriota bacterium | reverse complement strand
GGTTCAGCTATTCGCTCGACCTCTTCGGCGGAGAGATCAGCTCGAACAGCGCGGACTTTTTCGCGGCCGGGCTCAAGGGCAGATACAAGGAGCAGGATCAGTACACGGAGCACACGGCCGCCAACGACTCCTTCACGCTGATGGTGGTCGAGGACGGGCAGCTCGTGCCGCGCGAAGTTCCTCTGCGCAACGCGCTCAACGAAGTCCTGCGCGGCGAGTACGTCAAGGACTGCGAGCGCGCGATGACGCGCTGGAATAAGTACCTGCGGGACGAAGGCGTGGACGCGCAGCTCTATCTGCCGAGCACGCGCTTTCATCGTCACGTCGGCGAGTTCGCCGGACACACGTTCGACATTCAGGGCCAGCTCATCACCGCACAGGAGTTCGAGGGCCGCAAGAACGAATGGCTGCCCACGCTCGAAGACCGCGAGTACGTACGCAGCCTGATGCATCCCGTGACCGAGCCCGGCAAGATCGCCAACTGGATCGCCCCGCCCAACGCGGGCATCAAGGGCAAGCCGTTCGAGTTCGAATACGTGAGGCTTTAAAGCTGGTCTTAGGTCTTGGGTCTTTGGTCTTGGGTCTTTGATGTCTCACGCAAGGTTGAGTCGCGTACAAAGACCAAAGCACAAAGACCCAGGACCCAAATCGAAGATTTTCTATGTCCGCCACGATCTCAAAAGATTTTTCGCGCTACGACCAGAAGCTGGAATTTATCCTGCGTCACGCGGCGCGCATCTTCGCGGAGAAGGGTTATCACTCGACCTCCATGCGCGACATCTCGCGCGAGACGAAGGTCAGCCTGGCGGGGCTCTATTATTATTGCAAGTCGAAAGAGGAGCTGCTCTTTCTGATTCAGGACAACTGTTTCGGGCGCGTCCTCGAACGGCTCCGGCAGCGGCTGGGCGAAACGGTCGAGCCGCTGGAGAAGCTGCGCCTCGTGATCGAGAACCATCTCTCGTTCTTCGCCGCGAACATGGCGGAGATGAAGGTGCTCTCGCACGAGGCCGACTCGCTCGCGGGCGAGATGCACGCGCACGTCTCCGTTCAGAAGCAGCAGTACACGAAGCTCGTGCGGCGCATCCTGGGCGAGGTGCAGGCCGAGCAATCGAGCGCGCAGAAGCTCGACCTGACGGTTGCGACCTATGCGCTCTTCGGGATGATGAACTGGATCTATAACTGGTACGACCCGCGCGGCAAGCTCTCCGTACGCGACCTCGTGCACAACCTCACGCGCCTCTTTCTGGGTGGCTTTCTGTCGGGCGCGCTGACGGACGAACTGCAACCCGCACCCAAAATGGCGCACGCCGAACGCCTCAGCGTCTGGCGCGAGTCTTAACATTTCCAACTTAATTCCATGATGAAACGATTGACAGCATTTCTCGCAGGCAGCTGCTTGCTCGCCGCCGCGTCATTCTCCGTTTTGGCGCAGGAGAGCAGCCAGCAGGTCAGGCAGAAGACGTTCGAGAAGGTCTGGCGCACGGTGTGGAAAAAGTATTTTGACCCGACCTACGGCGGCGTTGACTGGAAGAAGGCGCACGAGCGCTATGCGCCGCAGGTGGCCGCGGTCAAGAGCGACGCGGAGCTGTATGAGCTCCTGGGCCGGATGCTCTCCGAGCTGCACACTTCGCACTTGCAGATCATCCCGCCCGAAGACATCGCGCAGCTTCAGGCTCCGCCGACGACGACCGGGCTCGGCCTCCGCACGGTCGAAGGCCAGATCGTCGTCTCTCGGCTCCTCGCAGGCTCTTCGGCCGCGCGCTCCGAGCTGCGCCCCGGATACGTTATCAAAAAGGTAGACGATGCAGAGCTGGTCAGCCTGGAAGACGCGCTCGGCCGCCTGCGCGGCGCGGCGCAGACGAAGGTGCGTGTGACGTACCTTGATGCAGAGGACGCTGTGCACGAGGCGACGCTGGAGCGTGCGCTGCTCAGCGAGAACGAGATCGACAAAGAGCAGTACGGCAAGCTCTCCATCTACGCTCTGTTTGAATCGAAACGGCTGGCGGACGGCATCGGCTACATCCGCTTCACCAGCTTTATCGAAGCCCTCGACGACAAGATTCACGACGCCATCGCGTCCATGCATGATGCGCCGGGACTCATCATAGACCTGCGCGGCAACGGCGGCGGCGACGATTCGGTCGCCATCAGGATGGCCTCGATGCTCTTCGACAAGAAGACGCAGCTCATGGTCACGCGCACGCGCAAAGGCGACGATAAGTACTATCAGGCCAGGCCGCAGAAGAACGCTTTCCTCGGCCCGGTCGTGATCCTGGTGGACGAAGGCAGCGGCTCGGCTAGCGAGCAGTTCGCCGCCGGGATGCAGGAGAGCGGGCGCGCCTACGTCATCGGACAGACGACGATGGGCGAAGACATGGACGCAGACCTTGAGCAGCTCCCGACCGGAGCCTACTTCGTCTACGCCTACGGCCAGCCGCGCACGCCCAAAGGCGTCATCATCGAAGGTCGCGGCGTGATCCCGAACCTCAAGGTCGGCCTCACGCGCGCCGGGCTGCTCAAAGGAAATGATTCGCAGCTTGACGCGGCAATAGAGTATATTCAGAAGCAGAAAAGATAGGCTGAATGTCCGTAGCTCCGTCAGGAGCGAAATATTTATAGCTGGCGAGTGACAAATTGAGCCAAGCTCCGTCAGGAGCGGAATGTAACGGACGCTTGTCACATTCCGCTCCTGACGGAGCTTGATACCTGAGTGATATGGGAGCTATAAACATCTCGCTCCTGACGGAGCTTTCCAGCACCTGATTTCAGCCTAAAATTAAGATGATTGGGAGAACGCAGCAGATGTCAGAAGCAAAGGCTCAGGAGACGGCAGCAAGCAGCCTCGTCGAGTATCGCGCGGAGGAGGGAGTGGCGTTGTTGACGCTGAATGATCCTCCGGCGAACACTTATAGTTATGAGATGATGCAGGCGCTCGACGGCGCGATCCTGCGGGCGCGGATGGACGAGGGCGTGCAGGTCATCGTGCTGACTGGCAAAGGGGAGAAGTTTTTCTGCGCGGGCGCGAACATCTCGATGCTGTCGAGCGTGACGCCGGAATACAAGTACTATTTCTGCCTCCACGCCAACGAGACGCTGAACCGTCTGGAGCAGACGCCGAAGCTCGTCATCGCGGCGCTGAACGGCCACACGGTCGGCGGCGGGCTCGAAGTGGCGATGGCCGCAGACATTCGCCTCGCGCGGCGGGGCGCGGGCAAGATGGGTTTGCCCGAAGTCTCGCTCGGAGTCCTGCCCGGCACCGGCGGCACGCAAAGGATGGTTCGTCTCGTCGGCAAGTCGCGCGCGATCGAGCTGATGGCGACGGGCGCGCTCTTCGATTTCGAGAAGGGTCTGGAACTCGGCCTCGTCAACCACATCTACGAAGCGGAGACGGGCGAAGCTTTTATGCAGCAGGTGCTGGAATACGCCCGCACGTTCACTTTGCCGGACCGGGCTGCGCGCGCCGTCGGGCGCATCAAGCGCAGCGTCCAGACCGGAGCGGAGATTCCCTTCGAATCCGCTCTCGCGCTCGAAAGAGAGCTGCAACAGCAGCTCTTCCAGTCCGAAGACGCGAAGGAAGGGCTCAACGCTTACG
The DNA here is from genome assembly GCA_019247865.1 of Acidobacteriota bacterium. Lineage (GTDB taxonomy): Bacteria > Acidobacteriota > Blastocatellia > Pyrinomonadales > Pyrinomonadaceae > JACMLC01. The sequence goes on along the minus strand of JAFBAJ010000064.1, from coordinate 8,055 downwards.
TCGAAAAACGGAAGCCGCAATTCACCGGCAAGTAATCTTCAAGGAAAGCAAAGTCATGCCCTACGACAACATCAAGGTCACGCACGAAGCGGGCATTGCGACCGTCACGCTGGATCGTCCCGAAAAGCTGAACGCTTTCGTCGGGCACATGCGGCGCGATCTGGCCGAGGCGCTGGAGCACGCGGCGAGCGACCGGACGGTGCGGGTGGTGGTCGTCACGGGCGCTGGGCGCGGCTTCTGCGCGGGCGCGGATGTCGCTTATATGAACGAGCTGATAGAGCGGCAGGACCTGGAAGAGTTCACGCGGCTCCTCAACGCAGGGCGGCGAGTGCTGATGACGATCAGGCAGATGCAGAAGCCTGTCATCGCGGCGGTCAACGGCCCGGCCTACGGAGCCGGTTTCAATCTCGCGCTGGGATGCGACCTGCGTCTCGCGGCGCGGTCGGCTTCGTTCAGCCAGTCGTTCGTCAAGGTCGGCCTGCATCCGGACTGGGGCGGCACCTATTTTCTGCCGCGCGTCGTGCCATCCAATCTCGCCTGCGAGATGTTCTTTCTCGGCGAAGCGATTGACGCCGAACGAGCTCTGCAACTCGGCATCGTCAATCGCGTCGTCGCCGACGAAGAGCTGCAGGCCGAGACGCGACAGCTCGCCGAACGCCTGCGGGACGCTCCCTACAAATCCATCGCGGCGGCCAAGCATGCCGTCTACATGAGCGAGTCTTCCGACCTCGAACGCATGCTCCAGTACGAGACCGAGGCGCAGCTCCAGTGCTTTCAATCCGATGATGCACGCGAACGCGTCCGCGCCTTTATCGAGAAGCGCGCGCCGCGCAAAATTCATTAGTCCCAAGTCTCAGGTCTCAAGTCCCAAGTCACAGACCCGTTCCTGACTTGGGACTTGAGACCTGGGACTTGGGACTTGGGACTTGAGACTTGAGACTTAAAGATAAAGTTGCACTGATTACAGGCGGCGGGCGCGGCATCGGTCGCGCTATCGCGTTCGCTTTGGCGCGTGAGGGTGCGCGTATCGCCGTCGTCGCGCGCACGACCGAACAGGTCGCGCAGGTGGCGGCTGAGGTGACGAGCGAGTGCGGCGTCGAGGCGATGCACGCCGAGTGCGATGTCTCTCTGAAAGAGAGCGTCGAGCATTCCTGCCAGAGCGTCATCGAGCGTTTCGGGCGGGTGGACATTCTGGTCAACAACGCGGGCATCGCCGAGAGCGCGCCCGTCGTCAAGACGAGCGACGAGCTGTGGGAGCGCCACCTCGCCATCAATCTCAACGGGACTTTCTACTGCACGCGCGCCCTGCTGCCGCAGATGTTCGAGCGCGGCTGGGGACGCATCATCAACATCGCCTCCATCGCGGGCAAGACGGGCGCGCCGTACATCTCCGCTTACACCGCCTCGAAGCATGCGGTCGTCGGCCTGACGCGCGCCGTCGCGCTCGAAGTGGCAACGCGTGGCGTGACCGTCAACGCCATCTGTCCGGGCTATGTCGAGACGGACATGGCCGCGCAGGCGATCAACAACATCACGGCCAAGACCGGCAAGTCGCAGGATGAGGCGCGCGACGTGCTCAATCACATGAGCCCGCAGAATCGTCTCATCACGCCCGAAGAGGTAGCGGCCCTCGCGCTCCTGCTGGCAACGGAAGAGGGGCGCGGCATCAACGGCCAGGCCATCAATATTGACGGCGGCACAGTGCTAAACTAATAGACTTGGGTCTTTGGTTTTAGGTCTTTGCACGCTCTCGACGTTGAGTGATAAAAATGAAGCTAAACAACACATCAAAGACCAAAGTCCTAAGACCCAAGACCAAATTCTTCAGATGCCTTTAACTTTCATCAATCCGGATTCTCTCGGCTCGCCGCGCGGATACAGCAACGGCGTGCTGGCAACAGCGGGCGGGCGGCTGCTCTTCATCGCCGGGCAGATCGGCTGGGACGAAGCGCAGCAAATGGTGAGCGCGGATTTCGTAAAGCAATTCGACCGCGCGCTCGCCAATCTGCTGACGGTCGTCGAGGCGGCGGGCGGCCGGGCCGAGAGCATCGCGCGCATAGTTATCTATGTGACCGACAAGCACGAATATCGCCGCCGCACGCGCGAGGTCGGCGAGAGCTGGCGCGCCCGCCTGGGGAAACATTTCCCGGCGATGGCGCTGGTCGAAGTCAAAGGGCTGCTCGAAGACGCCGCGCTGGTCGAGATCGAAGGCATCGCCGTTATCAAAAGTGATGAGCATTGAACCGAAAAGTTTTCTGTACGAGGTGCGCGAAGGTGTGGGGACGATCACGCTCAATCGTCCCGAACGGCTCAACGCGCTGACGTTTGAGGTCTATCGTGAGCTGACGGACACGTTCGCCGCGCTGCGTGATGAAGAAGAGGTGCGGGCGGTCGTCATCACGGGCGCGGGGCGCGCGTTCTGCTCCGGCGGCGACGTGCTGGACATCATCGGCCCGCTCTTCGAGCGCGACATGGCCGGGCTCCTGGAGTTCACGCGTATGACCTGCGAGCTGGTGCGCAACATTCGCGCGCTGAGGAAGCCGGTCATCGCTGCTTTGAACGGCACGACGGCGGGCGCGGGCGCGTGCATCGCGCTGGCTTCCGACATTCGCCTCGCCGCGCCGACAGCCAAGATCGCTTTTCTCTTCGTGCGCGTCGGCCTGTCGGGCGCGGACATGGGCGCGGCTTACCTTCTGCCGCGCCTCGTCGGTCTGGCGAAGGCGACCGAGATGCTCTACACGGGAGATTTCATCTCGGCGGAAGAGGCCGCGCGCATCGGCCTCTACAATCGCGTCGTGGCGGCGGAAGAGTTGGAGACGGAGACGCGCGCGCTGGCCGAGAGACTGGCGCGCGGCCCCTCATTCGCGCTCGCGATGACCAAAGAGATGCTCGACCGCGAGCTGGAAGTGAGCCTCGACACGGCGCTCGAATGGGAAGCGCAGGCGCAGGCCGTCTGCATGCAGCACCCGGACTACCGCGAAGCCTACGAAGCGTTCGTCGGAAAGCGCGCGCCGAAATTCAAGTAGAGCCGCTGAGAGAAAGAGAGCCACTGCTCTTTTTTTGCTATGGATCAATTCATCGAAGAGACTCCGTTCTTTACCACCGCGCAGCGTGTGCTGTCCGTGCGCGTGGCGGAATTCGCCGCGCGCGAGATCGAGCCGCGCGCGGGCGAAGCGCTGAACGAAGACGCTCGCTTTCGAGAGATGCTGGCGCTGCTGGCCGAAGCAGACCTGCTGCGTTATGCGGTCGCACTTGCGGCGGACGGGTCTGAGGTTCCGCTCGACACGCGCAGCCTGTGTCTGGTGCGCGAAGCGCTCTCCTACTGCTCCTCGCTCGCAGACCTGGCCTTCGTCATGCAGGGCCTCGGCACCTACGCGATCAGCCTCGCCGCGCCGGAACACGTGCGCGACTTCTGGCTGGAGCGCGCCGCGACCGGCAAGGCCATCGCCGCCTTCGCGCTGACCGAGCCCGAAGCGGGCTCTGATGTTTCGTCCATCAAAACGGTCGCGCGGCGCGTGCGCGATGAGGAGAGCGGCGCGGAGTTTTACGTCATAGACGGGCGCAAGCGTTTTATCTCGAACGCGGGGCTGGCCGATTTTTACACCGTCTTCGCGCGGACAGGAACGCGCGCGGACGGACGCGCGGAGCTGTCGGCCTTCGTCGTCGGCTCGCGCATGCAGGGCTTTCGCCTGCGCGAGCGAACGGAGATGATCGCGCCGCATCCCATCGGCGAGATCGAGTTCGAGGGCTGCCGCGTCCCGGCCGAAGACATGATCGGCGGGCCCGGCGACGGCCTCCGACTCGCGCTGCAAACGCTGGACACTTTTCGCGCGAGCGTCGGCGCGGCGGCCTGCGGAATGGCCGGACGCGCGCTCGACGAAGCCATCGCTTACGCACGCAGCCGCACACAGTTCGGGCGTCCGCTGGCAGAGCATCAGATGATTCAGGAGAAGCTCGCAGACATGGCGACCGAGCTGGAGGCCGCGCGCCTCCTGGTCTATCGCGCGGCTTATCTCAAGGACGCGGGCGTCGAGCGCATCACGCGCGAGGCAAGCCAGGCCAAGCTCTACGCCACCGAAGCCGCCGGGCGCATCGTTGACGCAGCTCTCCAGATACACGGCGGCGCGGGACTCGTCCGCGGCAGCGTCATCGAACGGCTCTACCGCGATGTCCGCGCCCTGCGCATCTACGAAGGCACGAGCGAAATTCAAAAACTGGTCATCGCGGGACAGCTTTTGAAAGAGTAAAGCGAACAAGCTATGGAGAAGTTAAAATTTCTGTGCGTCATCTGCATCGCAGCCGTCGCTTTTTCTGCCGGCACACGGGGACAAAACCGGAAAGCGGATGGATTATTTCCAGTCCGCGTGAAGGGCAAGTGGGGCTACATCAACAATGCCGGAAAGATTGTGATTAAGCCGCAGTTTGATGACGCAGATGATTTCTCGGATGGGTTGGCTTCCGTCAATAAAGGCAGGAACTGGTTCTATATTAACTCCGCCGGGAAGGAAGTTCTCAAAGGGACTTTTTCCGGCAGCGAATGGTCAGTGGGTGGGGGTGCGTTTTCCGAAGGTCTGGCCCCGGCTCCCTTTGAATGCTCCTGGGGATATATCAATCAGGCCGGAGAGACAATCGTCGAGCCGCAATTTTATGCGGCCGGTAAATTTTCGGAAGGTCTCGCCTCTGCGACCCCGCGAAACAGTCATGGTAAATCCGGCTATATCAATCATGAAGGGCAGTTCGTGATCGAACCGCAGTTCGATTTAGCCGAAGATTTCTCTGACGGGCTGGCCGCCGTCGTGATTGATAAAAGGTGGGGATTCATAGACAGAACCGGCCGTTATGTCATCAATTTGTAGTTCGATGATGCCGAGAGTTTTTCCGAAGGGCTGGCCGCCGTAAGCAAAGACGATAAGTGGGGCTTTATAGATAAAACAGGAAGCTTCGTTATTAAAGCGAAGTTTGACGGCGCAGGCGATTTCGCTGAAGGACTGGCTCCCGTTAAGGCCGATAGCAAATGGGGCTACGTTGATAAATCCGGCCAGATTGTGATTGAGCCTCAGTTCGGCTTAGCACAGAGCTTCCGTGGCGGCATCGCTCGCGCAGCCGATAGCAGTTATGATCCTGCCGATCCGGACATCAACGTGATAGGACATTTCGAATGTATTACAGTCTGGCGTCCGGGCAAGAAAGTGAGATGGGGTTATATTGATAAATCCGGCAAGTATGTCTGGCTGCCCTCTCGCTAAAACTCGCGCTTCGAATTTAAGCTTGGCATCTTAAATATGAGAATCAACATCATCGGCGGCGGGCCGGCCGGGCTCTATTTCGCGCTCCTGATGAAGAAGTCCGACCCGGCGCATGTGGTCACGGTCTATGAGCGGAACGCGCCCGGCTCGACCTTCGGGTGGGGCGTGGTCTTTTCGGATAAGACGCTCTCTTATCTGAAGGAGACGGACGAGGCATCATACCGGAGCATCACGGACCGCTTCGAGATGTGGGACAACGTGGATGTCGTGCATCGTGACGAGAAGGTGACGATTCGCGGCAACAGGTTCTCCGGCATCGCGCGCATCGAGCTGCTGCATATCCTGCAGGAGCGCTGTCGCGAGCTGGAAGTAGACCTGCGCTTTCAGACGGAGGTCGCGGACACAGAGTCGCTGGCGCGGGAGTGCGATCTGCTCGTCGGCGCGGACGGCATCAACAGCACCGTGCGCCAGGCTTACAGTGAATTCTTCGAGCCGGATTTGAGCATCCGCGCGAACAAGTATATCTGGTACGGGACGCCCCAGCTTTTTCACGGCCTGACGCTGACCTTTCACGAAACGCAGGCCGGAGTCTTCGCCGCGCACTCGTACAAGTTCAATCGCACGATGTCCACTTTTATCGTCGAGTGCGACCCGCAGACGTGGGAGCGCGCCGGGTTCGCTTCGATGTCGGAAGAGGCGACGCGCGATTATCTCGCCGGAGTCTTCCAGCGCGACCTGCACGGGCATGAATTGCTGTCCAACAACTCGAAGTGGATCAACTTCGTCAACGTCCGGAACAAACACTGGAGCCACCGCCACCTGGTCCTGCTCGGAGACGCGTTGCACACGGCGCACTTCTCCATCGGTTCGGGCACGAAGCTCGCGCTCGAAGACGCCATCGCGCTTCACCAGTGCTTTCAGGGCGGAGCCGATGTCGGCGCGGCGCTCGCCGAGTTCGAGCGCGTGCGCAAACCCATCATCGAAGAGTATCAGGCGGCGGCGCACGAGAGCCTCGTCTGGTTCGAGCACGCGCGAGACTACATGCATCTGAGCCCGCTGCCTTTCGCCTACAAGCTGATGACGCGCAGCAAGCGGATCGATTACGAGAACCTCAAACGGCGCGATCCTGAATTCATCGCCGCGTATGAAGCGGCCGGAAGCTAAGCTCTCAGATGAAACTGCTGGAACTGACGACCGACGACCTGCCGCTCTACGAGAGCGTCTATCTCGACCCGCGCATGTTAAAGCACCTGGGCGGCGTCCCGTTTCAAAGGGAGCGGCTCCCGCAGAAGCTTGCGCGCGATGTCGAATCCATACGGCGCGGCGCGGCCTGGATCTTCAAGATTATCCCGGACGAAGAAGAAGAGCGCGCGGCCGGCTCCGTCTGCATCTGGGAGAGCGGAATCCATGACGAGCCGATGAACGAGATCGGCTGGTCGATCCTGCCAGAGTTTCAACGGCAGGGGCTGGCGACGAAGGCCGTCCGCGCCCTGCTCGAACAGGCGCGCGAGTCCGGCCGCTGGGACATCATCCACGCCTTTCCGTCCGTCACCAACACGGCCTCCAACGCCATCTGCCGCAAGATGGGCTTCACCTTGTTAGAAGAGGTTGACCTCGAATGGTCCGGACACAAGCTGCGCTGCAATCACTGGCTCATAGACCTGAGCCAGGCCCCGTTGGGGCGAGATCACAGGAGCCCAGGACGCTAGTCATGGGTTTCGTGCGTGGAATAAAGTTGAGCCCCGTTGGGGCGGAATATTTATAGCCCGGGTCACAGGCCACACAAAATATGTGAGCCCCGGAGGGGCGACATAATATTCCGCCCTTCCAGGGCTAAATCAGGAGCTTTGAATTCTCTTATCTTCCCACGGTGGAGGGATGAGGCGGCGGCGGCCGTCGCTGCTGAGGGTGATCTCCGGCTCGTCGAGATTGATTCTGTCCCAGAGCTTGCAGGTGACCTGCTTGTGCGCCTGATCGAGACCTTCGCAGTAGTTGGTGTAGGTGCAGCGGCGAATCTCGGCTCCGCGTCCGAGCTTCACTTTCAAAAACCAGTCGGGGTCGGCCAGAGCCTGTCGCGCGAGGGCCACGATGTCCGCCTGGCCGCTTTGCAGGATGGCTTCGGCCTGCTCGTAAGTCGTGATGCCGCCGGCGGCGATGAGCGGCGTGTTGAAGCCCGCTTCGTTGACCGCGCGACGGATGCGCTCGACGAGCGGGACGGAGCGCGAGAAGGGGCCGCGCGCGTCGGAGAGCGTGGTCGGCATACACTCGTAGCCGCTCTGGCCCGTGTAAGGATAGACCGCCTGCCCGACCTTAGGCTGCGACGCGTCCTCGAACTTTCCGCCCTTCGAGATCGAGAGATAATCGAAGCCCGCGCGCGCGAACTCGACTCCGAAGTAGGTCGCGTCCTCGACGCGATTGCCGCCCGCGATGACTTCGTCCGACAGAAAGCGCACGCCGACGATGTAATCCTGACCGACGCGTTCGCGCACGGCCCCGTAGACTTCGAGCGGCAGGCGTATGCGCTGCTCGCGCGCGCCGCCGTAGCCGTCCGCACGATTGTTGCGCGCGCTCAGAAACGAAGCCATCGTGTAGGCGTGCGCGTAATGCAGCTCGACGCCGTCAAAGCCGGCCTCGCGTGCGCGCTGTGCAGCCGAGGCGAAGATGTCGGGCAAAACTTCCGGCAGCTCTTTGATGTGCGGCAGCTCCGTGTCCGTCACGCGCTCGCGGTAGCCGAAGCGCAAGGCTTCCAGCTCTCTTTCATCCAGAACCTTTTCATGCAGCTCGTCCGGCGCGTCCGCGAGAAAGGCGC
>JAFBAJ010000663.1 GCA_019247865.1 Acidobacteriota bacterium | reverse complement strand
GGCCTCGACGCCGAACGTCCAACCGACCGGCGAGCCCGGTTTTTCGACCGGCATCGAAGAGGCGAAACAGACCGGCTCGGACATCAGCGCGCCGACCATCATGACGCTGGATTCGCCGCCGCGACCGCAGGGACAGCAGCCGCCTCCGGCCGCGACCTCGCTCGCGCAGCCGATGCCGCCGCCTCCTCCTCCGCAACAGTCCGCGCCGCCGATGGCGACCATCGCGACCAATCCGAACGCAGGCGCGACCGGAGGCTTCGCTTCGAGCGCGCCCGCGTCTCCGCCGCCACAGCAGCAGTATCAGCAACAGCAGCAGCACGCGTTCGCTCCATCTGCGCCGACGCCTTCATACACGCCCGCGCCTCCGCAGGTGGCGGCCAAAAAGGGCTCGCCGATGGTGCCGATCATCATCGGCGTGCTGCTGCTCTTCTTAATAGTAGGCGGCGTGGGCGGCTTCTTCATCTGGAGAAGCATGAGCTCAAGCGGCGAGACGGCCAACACCAACACGAACGGCAACACGAACGCAAACGCCAACACCAACACCAACACGAATAACGGCACGACCGGCGCGGCGGCCGAAGCCATGCAGTACTGGCTGGAGCTGGACGGCGCGAAGCCTGCGCGCGTTGCAGCCGTCGTCCCACTCGCCTCCGGGCAATCCTTCCGCTTTCACATCACGCCGCAGGAGGACGGCTATCTCTACATCGTCGGCCCCGGCGAGGACAATGTGCCGCTGACTTTTCTGACGGCGCAGCCGCTCGCCGGAACCGGGGTCAAGAACAATAGTGTGAAGGCCAATCAGGATTATGCTTTTCCGCGTGCCGGCGGCCAGATCGAGTGGATTACGCTCGACAAAAATCCCGGCACGGAGTTCTACACCATCATCTTCTCCAAAACGCCGCTGACGGCTCTCTCTTTTCTCAACGAAGAGGCCAACCATCCTCTCACCAGCTCCCAGCAGAGCGCGTGGCAGGCGTTTCTCTCGGAGCACAAGGCAAACGCGCCCGCGACCAACGTCATGGACGAGAACAGTGCCGAGCCGTATGTCTCCGTCAAGTCGCCGCAGGCCAAAGGGGATGACGATCCGCTCGTCTTTGACGTGCGGATCGAGCATAAATAAGGATGTCCGAGCCGCTAAATTTTTCTCCCAATCGAAGAGGCTCACTTCAGGCAACTGCTAAAATAATTTTGAGGAGTGTAAATTTGATGCGATCCAAGATATTCGTTCCCCTGCTGGCGATAGCTCTCGCGGCAGGCTCTGCGGTGATGACGCGCGCCCAGCAAGACCCGGAAGAAGAGACCACGCGCGGGGCTTTTCTGACCAGCCGCCCGCCCGTCGGCGGAGGTGGCGGCACGGCCACGACGAAACCCAGGCCCAGGCCGACGCCTAAGCCCACGCCCAAGCGGAACGTGAAGAGAACCACCCCGACGAACGTCAAAGGTGAGACGCCCGTGGTCGTCGTCAAGAACTATGACAACTCTCCGATCGGGCTCGGCTATACGCTCTACATGCGCAACGCCGTCGGCGACGCGATGCGGGTTGACCCGGATCGCACCTTCTACGCGGGCGACCGCATACGCCTCTCGATGGAAGCCAACACGGACGGCTATCTCTACGTCTTCCACACGGAGAACGACGGGCCGCCGGAGCTGATCTTTCCGGACGCGCGCCTCAACGAAGGCGACAACGCGATAGATGCGCACGTGCCCTACGAAGTGCCTTCGCCTTTTGAAGCGAGCGAGAGCCTGCGCTGGTTCACCTTTGACCAGAAGCCTGCCAACGAACGGCTCTACATCGTCATCACGCGCGAGCCGCTGCCGGGCATTCCCGTCGGCGACGACCTGGTGGATTTCTGCAACAAGAATCCGAACAGCTGCCCGCTCAAGATGTCTCCGGGCAACTGGGCGAAGATCAAGTCGTCACTGAATGCGCGCGTCAAGGTGAGCAAGAGCAAGACCTACGGGCAGACGCAGACCTCCGGCGAGCGCGAAGCCACGACGCGCGGCCTCGGCCTCGATCAGAGCGCGCCGGAGCCTTCGGTGGTGCGGATGAACGTCTCTTCGACCGACGGCCTGCTGGTGACCGCGCTCGATCTCGTGCATCGCTGAAAATCGGGTTACAAGAAACAGCACGCCGGTGCGTTCAGTGCTGGCAGGTTTAGCGCAACCAGGTCAGCATCGCCTGCGGTCGCGGGCGGGTCATCAATGTCGTGTACCCGCCCGCGACCGCAGGCGGTACTGACCGGACGGATCGCACATCGGCTCCTTGTAATCGTAAGTTGCTAAATTGCCCCGAAGCACCTCGCTTCATTCTTATTCGTTCTTTCGGAGGAACAACATGAAGTCTTTAACCAGGCCCCTCGTATATTGCCTCTCAGGCGCGATGCTCGTCGCAGGCTTGCAGTCTCCATTGCGTTCGAGCGCGCAGACGTTGAGTGCGTCTCCGGCGCTCACCTCCGCATTGCCGCAAACGGACGGCAACGCGGCGCTCAAGCAGGGAAAGGCGCTCCTCAAACGCGGCAACGCCGAACAGGCTCTCGTCCAGCTCGAACAGGCGCTCAAGCTCTTTACGCAGGCCGGGGACGCGAAAGGCACTGCGGCCACGGAGGACGCGCTCGGCGACCTCTACAGCCGTCAGGGACAGCACCAGGTCGCGCTCAGCCATTATCAGGAGGCGAACAAATCTTTCACCGCCGCCAACGATACCTACAACGCCAACCTGATGCTCGCCAAGACGGGCGACATGTTCTACAGCACCGGCAACGTGAACGAGGCGCGCAGCGCTTACGCACAGATGACCGTGCCCAAGATCGACACCAGCGCGGCGGGCACGGCCAAAGAGGCGCAGAAGAAGGTGAGCAAGGGGACCGGCCTCTTCGGCAAAGCGCGTAGCATCGCTTCGGGCGGCCCGAGCCTTTCGACCGCGACTGATGCGGCTTCGCTCGGCGCGGACGTCAAGAACACGATTGACGAAGAGCGCCAGAAATATCGCGATTACATTCTCTATTCCATCTACGAGCTCGGCATGGGCCGTCTCGACTACGCCAACAACCAGCTCGACAGCGGCAAGACGCACTTCAGCAACGCGCTCGCCGCCGCGGACAATGCGCTGTACGGCAAGTTCGGACAGGCGCGTCGCTGGCGCGTCGCCTCGCGCACCTCGCTCGGCGACATAGCCGTCCAGCAGGGTCGCTATCCTGACGCCATCAAGCTCTACACGCAGGCCAGCGACGGCGCGCAGAAGGACAATCGCCCGGACCTCAAGTGGCCTGCACAGCGCGGCCTCGGCAAGAGCAAGTGGCTGATGGCCGGAGCCGGGACCGACTCGAAATCCGCCAAGAGCAGAGAGGAAGCCATCGCTGCTTATCGTGATGCGCTCACGACCATCGAAGGCATCCGCGCCGGAAGTCTCAGCGCGGACGAATCGCGCTCGACCTTTCTGGCGACGACCAAAGATGTCTACGACGAAGCGGCCGGAGCTTTGGCCGAAAGAGCTTTGATGGCTTCGACGCCGGGACAACCCTTAGCGGGCGCGGCGCTCAACGATGCCGCCGAAGCCTTCAAGATCGTCGAACAGAGCCGCGCACGCTCTCTGCTCGACATGCTCGGCGAATCGAACGCCAACATCACGGAGGGCGTGCCCGCAGACCTCTTGCAGAAGAAGCAGGACAACCTCAATCGCCAGCAGGAGATCGCGACGGAGCTGGCGGGGCTCGGCAGTTCTGAAGAGAACAAGAAGAAATCGAACTTGCAGCTCGAAACGGAGCTGCAACAGCTCGCGACCGAATACGACAGCATCGAGAACCAGATTCGCGCGGCCAGTCCCAAGTACGCTTCGCTCACGCTGCCGCAGCCGCTTTCGCTCGCAGATGTGCAGCAGCAGGTCCTGGATGATAAGACGGCGCTGCTCGAATACAATCTCGGCTCGCAGAACTCTTACATGTGGGCGGTCACGCAGGGCGGCGTCTCGCTCTTCAAGCTGCCCGCGCGCAGTGCCGTCGACCAGCAGGCTTTGGAGCTTCGCGCGGCGATGATTCCCGAAAAGCTGCGGACGCCGATTGCCGGCATCAACACGGTGCCTTCGCGCGGCCTGGGCGTCGGCGCGGCTCCGCCCGCGGCGGGCAATGCAGGCCCGTTTGCGACCGCCTCCAACAATCTCTACAAGACCGTCATCGAGCCCGCCGCCGCGATGGTCGGCGACAAGCGCATGCTCATCGTCGCGGACGGCGCGCTCAACTACGTGCCGTTCGAGGCTCTGGTCAAAACAACCGGCACGGACTACTCGGCGCTGCCCTATCTCGTGACGACGAATGAGATCGTCTACGCCCCTTCGTCTTCCGTGCTCGGAGTCATCCGAAAGCAGTCGTCGGGCAAGGCCACGGGCAAGAACGTGCTGCTCGTCGCAGACCCTGTCTTTAACTCGAACGATCCGCGCGCGAAGGGCGCGGCGGGCACGACGGCCGGCGGCGCGGACACGCGCGGCCTGGGCTTGTCGAGCGCGCTCACGGACGTGGCCGGGACGCCCGGCGCACAGGCGAACGGCGCTCCCGCACAGGGCCTTCTGCTCGCACGCCTCAACGGCACGCGCGCAGAGGCAGAGCAGATCGGCTTGATCGTCAAGCAGAGCGGCGGCACGGCCGACACGTGGCTCGACCTCAACGCGAACGAAGCGAACGTCTCGACGAAAGACCTGCGCAACTATCGCGTGCTGCACGTCGCAACGCACGGCCTCCTGAATGCAGAGCGTCCGCAGTTCACAGGGCTCGTCCTTTCGCTCGTCGGCAACAAGCAGGGCGACGGCTTCCTGCGCACGGATGAGATCTTCAATCTCAAGCTCGGCGCGCCGCTCGTCATGCTCTCGGCCTGCGAGACGGGCCTCGGCAAAGAGAAGCGCGGCGAGGGCGTCATCGGCCTCACGCGCGCCTTCATGTACGCGGGCGCGCCCACGGTCGGCGTGAGCCTCTGGTCTGTCTCCGACAACTCGACGGCGCAGCTCATGACGGACTTCTACAAGCGCATGTTCACGGGAGCGGGAATGGCTCCCGGCGCGGCCATGCGCGCCGCGCAGCAGAACATGATCGCGGGCAAGAAATACTCCGCTCCGTTCTACTGGGCTCCGTTCGTCCTCGTCGGCGAATGGCGGTAACACTCAGGTAAAAGGGCACGATCAAAAAGGCAAAAGGG
>JAFBAJ010000646.1 GCA_019247865.1 Acidobacteriota bacterium | reverse complement strand
ACGCTGATGCCGTCCTGCAACTCATCGTCATGTTCGAGCGCGGGGTTCTCGCTCAGGAGGTCAACCCAGCCGCGGATGGCGGTCAAAGGCGTGCGCAGCTCGTGCGAGATGGTCGCTAAGAATTCGTCTTTGAGGCGATTGGCCTCGCGCAGTTCTGCGATCAGGCGCGCGTTCTCCAGCGTCCCGCCGATCTGCATCGCGACGGCCGTCAGGAGGTCTATGTCGTCTTCGGCCCAGCGGCGCACGGCGCTCGTCTGATGCCCGCTCAGGGTACCGATGACGCGCCCCTGATGTATGATCGGGACGACGGCGAGGCTCTTGATGCAGGTGCGCTCGATGAGGTCTTCGAGGCCGTGCGCGAGGCTGTGTGCGCGCACGTCTGTGGCGACCAGCGGCTGGCGATGAACCTGTATCCAATGGCTGACGGGCGAGCGCTCCTCCACATCCCTGTCATTGCTGAGCTGCGCAGTTCCTTCCGCGCACCACTCACTGTAAAAGTTGGTGCGGTCGTTCTCTTCGTGCAGCGTGACGATGCACCGGTCGAGCGACAGAATTTCGCCGACGCGTTCGACGATGACCTGTACGCCGCGTTTCGGGTCTGCCGCCTGTTGCAGAGTCAGCAGCAGGCGATTGACGATGGCCTCGCGTTCGGCCTGCGCCTGAATCGTGGCGAAGAGGCGCGTGTTGGCGATGGTCTCGGCGGCCTGCGCCGCAAAGATTTCGAGGAGCCGCACGTCGCGCTGGCGAAACCCGCCCGGACGATTCATGACGTAGATAAAACCGATCAGCTCGCGCTTGATGAGCATCGGCACCATCAGCGCGGAACGCACTTCGTACGTGCTCAAAAACTCCTGATTGAAACGCTCGTCGCCGGACGGCGCGTTGGAGAAGAAGGCTTCGCCGACCGTGTACGGATATTTATTTTCGCCTGTCCGATAGAGGTAGGCTCCGTTCTCCTGCCGGAGAGTGAACTGAAACTCTGCGATCATTTCGGGCGGCGTGTTGAAGCCCGGAGCCTCTGCGCGGACGACCGACTGCCGCCGGTCATAGGTCGCCAGCAAGCATTTCTCGCCGCCGACGAGCCCGGCGATGGCGCGCGTCAGCTTGCCGTAGATATCGGACGCGTCGTTGAGCGTCGAGAAGGCGCGCGAGATATTATAGAGACCGGCCAGCTCTTCGCTGCGCCGACGGCTGGCCTCGTAGAGCCGCGCGTTGGTCAGCGCGACGGAGACCTGCGCCGCGACCGCTTTGACCAGCTTCCGTTCGTCCTCCGTCCAGACGCGCTCGCGGCGGCCGTCGTGCAGTTCGAGCAGGCCCTCCTGCGCGCCGCCGACGATGACCGGCGCGGCCAGCACTGAGCGCACCTGTAGACGCTTGTAAAGCTCCGTCAGCTCGCTCTCCTCGGCCTGCTGTATATCGCCGAGCGCGACGGGCGCGTCGGAGGTCAGAGCCTGCTGCGCGTATTGGCTCGAACGCAAAGGGATGCGATGGCCGCGCATCGAAGCGACATCGCGCCGCGCCAGGTATTCGTAATCCACGAGCGCGTAATCTTCCGTCCCGTCAAAGAGCGAGACGTGACAGCGCTCCGCGCCGAGCGCGTGTCCGAGCGCGTCCACCGTCTCCTGCAGGACCGACGAAGGATCGAGCGAGCCGGAGAGCTGACGCCCGATGCGTCCCGCCAGTTCTTCACGCCGCGCGGCCGACTCCATCTCGCGCGAACGGCGCTCGGCCTGTTCGAGCAGCAACACTTTCTCGATTGCGATGGCGAGCGGCGGGCCGAGCCGTTCGAGCGCGAGCAGATGTTTGCGCTGGTACGCGTCGGGCGTGCACGAGGTCAGGTTGAGGCTGCCGATGGCCTGATGCGTCGAGAAGAGCGGGCAGCAGACGGACGAGCGAAAGCCCTCGCTTTCCAGATCGGAGTAGACGTTGAAACGCTTCTCGTCCCTGAGCTCCGGGATGACGACCATCTCGCGCCGCTCAAGCGCGTGCTCCGTGACGGAGCCGCGCAAAGGGGCGGTCGCGCCGACCGCGAGCGAGCCCGCGTGCTCGCCTGAGACGGCGAAGACGCGCAGGTTCTCGCCGTCGTCATTGCGGATCGCGAGAGAGGCGCGGTCGAAAGAGACGAGGGCGCGCATCTGCTCTGCTGCGAGCGCGAACATCTGCTCGATGGAGCGCCCGGCGTTGACTGCGGCGATGATGCGATTGACGACTTCGAGCTGGTCTGTGGCCTCGCGCAGGTAATCGAAGAGCGCGCTCATCTCTTCGTTCGTGACCGCCACCTCTTTGTCCGCTTCAGGCGTCAAGAGCAGCAGCCGCGCGGGCTTCCCTTCCCAGGCGCAATCGAGCCGCGCCACCCTGACGGCTCCCAACTGCTCCTCGTTCCTGAGCAGCGTCGCGCACTCGCCCTCTTTATCATCAGCGTCGAGCCGCAGGAGCGTGTCCATCTCCGCCCCGACGAAAGAGGCCGCGTCGCATCCCAGCAGCTTGCCGAACGCATCATTACAGGCGAACACACGCGTGCCCTCCATGTCCGTCACCAGGGCCGGATCGCTGATGCGCTCGAAGAGTTGTTTGAAATCTTGATCGGGCATAGGCGGTGGTCAGCGGTCAGTGGTCAGTGGTCAGTAGAAACAACCCGCTGACCACCGACCACCGACTACTGACTACTCTTCCTTCGTTTATGTCTCTCGATGAGACGAATGGGAGTGGCGAAGAAATCGAACTCTTCGCGCAGGCGATTCATCAGGTAACGCTCGTAAGAGAAATGCAGTCCCGGCTTGCCGCCGGCGGTAAAGACCACGAAGCGCGGCGGGCGCACGCCGACCTGCGTCATGTACTGCACGCGCAGGCGCGAGACTCCGCCTTTGACCGGAGCGGGCGCGCCGCCGCCACGCGGTTGCGCGACGTTGCGCTCGAAGAAGTCGTTGAGTTGCGAGGTTTGGATACGGCGGTTACGCGCTTCGTTGGCGCGCAGGACGAGCGGCAGCAGTTTCTCGACGCGCTGCCCGGTCAGGGCCGAGATGGTGACGACCGGAGCCCATTCGAGAAACTTCATCTTATCGCGCAGGTTGCGCTCAAACAGAGCGGGCGTCCCGGTCTCTTTGTTCGGCACTGCGTCCCACTTGTTGACGGCGATGATGATCGAGCATCCGGCCTCGTGCGCGTAGCCTGCGATGTTCGCGTCGAGCGCGGCCACGCCGTCCGCCGCATCGATCACGACGATGGCGACATCCGCGCGCTCCAGGCTCTTGCGCGCCATGATGACGGAGAGCTTTTCGGCCATCTCGTCGGTCTTCCCTTTGCGGCGGATGCCCGCCGTGTCGATCACGCGAAAGCGTTGGCCCTCGGCTTCGACCAGAGTATCCACAGCATCGCGCGTCGTGCCCGCGACCGGCGAGACGATGACGCGCTCTTCGCCCAGAAGACGATTGAGCAGAGAAGATTTTCCAACGTTCGGGCGACCGACGATCGCCAGCCGCAGCTCGCGCGGCCCGCCGTCCGGAGCCGCTTCCGAAGACTCCTCGAACTCCGCCACCAACGCGTCGAGCATCTCGCCGAGACCGTTGCCATGTTCCGCAGAGACCGGAAAGACATCCTCAAAGCCGAAGCTGAAGAACTCTCCCGCGTCTGCATCGAGCCGCGCCGAGTCAGCTTTGTTCGCAGCCACCAGCACGCGCTTGCCGGTCGAGCGCAGGAGCCCCGCCAGCTCTTCATCGAGCGGCGTCGTGCCCTTGCGCGCATCCACCACCCAGACGAGAGCCTGCGCCTCACCAATCGCCGCCGAAGCCTGCTTCAAAATGTTCGCGGGAATGAGCGCATCGTCGTCCGGCACGATGCCGCCCGTGTCCACGATGCGAAACCTGTGGCCGTTCCACTCGGCCTCGCCGTAGATGCGGTCGCGCGTGATGCCCGGCTCGTCTCCGACGATCGAGCGGCGTTCGCCCGCGAGGCGATTAAAGAGCGTGGACTTGCCGACGTTCGGACGACCGACGATGGCGACGAGCGGCAGCGCCCTCACGACCGCCTGCGGCTCCGCCGTCACGGCAGCCTGCGCCGACGCCTCTGCCTGCTCCGTGCTGTGTTCGGAATGATCTGCGCCCGGCATCTTTATCTTTGAAGTCCCTTGTCCCAACCGACTGTGAGGATTCATCACCACAGAGGAGACAAAGCATCCTCCCCTCGCGCGCGAGTGTAACGCGCAAAGACAAAAGGCCGCAAGGTGAAGCTGTAAAACTGGAAGGAAAGCGTATAATCGTCCCGATGCAGATGATTGATGAGCTGAACGAGCTGGCCCCGCATCTCGCGCTCGGACGGCGCGGCGAGGAGCTGGCGGCGGCTTATCTTGAAGCGCAGGGCTATCGCCTCGCGGCGGCGAATTTCACAGTGCCCGTCGGACGCAACCTGCGCGGCGCGCTCATCCGCGCCGAGATAGACCTCGTCGCCTACGAAGGCGCGACGCTCTGCTTCGTCGAAGTCAAGACGCGCGCCTCCGACTGGTTCGCCGCGCCCGAAGCCAACGTAGACCTGCGCAAACAGCGCCAGGTCTCGCGCGCCGCACGCGCCTATCTACGCCTCTTCGGACTCCCAGGAGTTCCACACCGCTTCGATGTCGTCACCGTCATCCTGCCTCCTGAGGGCGAGCCGCCGCGCCTCGAACTCTTCAGAAATTTCTGGACCGCAGAGAAGTTCCGCAAACGCCGCTGGACCGAGTCGGCGGGGCACACTTGACAAGACTCTTTGAATCTGTAGAATTTGTCTTCACTCCGAGCGGGAGTAACTCAGTGGTAGAGTGCGACCTTGCCAAGGTCGAAGTCGCGAGTTCAAATCTCGTCTCCCGCTCCAAAATTTTAAGGCGGAAGGACGAAGTCAGCCAGGCTCTCATCCTTCCGCCTTCATCCTTCATCCTTAATCTCGCGCGGCGGCGTAGCCAAGTGGTAAGGCAGAGGTCTGCAAAACCTTTATTCATCGGTTCGATTCCGATCGCCGCCTCCATTCTCTTAAAAACGTAAGTGGTCCCATCCAAGCTCGAACACCGCGCTCGCGAAAAGCCTCCGCGAGGCATGGTGCTCGGCGTACTTGCGTCCTTTCTGAGCCTTGGACTAGCGCTCGCCGTCGCGTGTCTCTTGCTA
>JAFBAJ010000750.1 GCA_019247865.1 Acidobacteriota bacterium | reverse complement strand
AGTTAGCCGGAGCTTACAAACGGTACCGTCATCATGGGGGGTATTGTCCCCCACTTATTCTTCCCGTTCTTGCGAAGTTTACATCCCGAGGGATTTCATCCTTCACGCGGCGTTGCTGGGTCAGGCTTTCGCCCATTGCCCAAAATTCCCGACTGCTGCCTCCCGTAGGAGTCTGACCCGTATGTCAGTGTCAGTGTGACCGACCGCCCTCTCAGGCCGGTTACGGATCGTCGCCTTGGTAGGCCATTACCCTACCAACAAGCTAATCCGCCGCAGGCTTCTCTTCAGGCGCGAGGTCTTTCGATCCCCCGCTTTAACAACTGTCTCGATGTCGAGCCGCTGCATTATGCGGTATTAGCAGCCGTTTCCGGCTGTTATTCCCCACCCGAAGGCAAATTACCTACGTGTTACTCACCCGTGCGCCACTCTACTTTCTCCCCGAAGGGAAATTTCGCGTTCGACTTGCATGTCTGAGGCACGCCGCCAGCGTTGATTCTGAGCCAGGATCAAACTCTCGTTAAGATTTGATTCTGGAACATAATCTTCTACTGGTTAAAAGTATCCGATTATGACTCTTCAAAAAGAGTTTTACGCGAAGCTTTATCGCTTCGGCGTTTGACTCTCAAAGTCATTAACATGGACACGCTCTATCTAGATTTCAAAGATCGATTCGTTTTCACTGACGACTATTTCTCGTCTCAAGCAAAAAGGCATATTACCGAATCCCTTCTCGCTTGTCAAGCGCCATCCTCACATTCTTGAAATTTATTTTCAGGGACGAAACAGCCGCATTCTCGCGAACGAAACTTCTATCCAGGAGAAGCGGCTTCACCGTACCAAACGTGCTTGTGTGCTTGAAATGTCAACTGCCATGTGTAATGGCAAAGAGGCATTATAGGCATCAAAGATTCTTTGTCAAGTGCAGTCGGACTATTTCTTCTTCTTCGCCTTAGGAGCCTCTCCCGGAGCCGCCACTTTCAGGTTTCCACGGTCGTCACGATAGATGCTGTACTGTGCATCTTTGGTCTGGCCGTCATCGCCCTGAATCCTGATGGTGAAGGTTTTGTTGTCGCCTTTGCCCTGCACATGGAGCGGGAGAAAGCCTTTCACATCCGGGCTGCGATAAGCAGTGTAGTGCTCCTGATTGTACTTGTCATAGCCGAGCACATAGATGCGATCAAAGTCCGGCTCATCCAGCTTGCGCGGCTCGTTTGAGCTGCTCTTCTCCAGGATCACCCAGCTGCCGGGCTTGCTCTCCTTGCCCACATCTTTATCTTTCGTCTCGGCCGATTTTTCCGGCTCGTCGTCCAGTCTCTGCCAGGCGACGAACTCGCGGCCCGTGCGATAAAAGATGATGTCGCTCGGCACTGTCAGTTCGACCTGTTTGCCGTAGATCCAGCCGGCGGGCGCTGGCGAGATGGAGGGTTGGAGGCGCACTTTGTACCAGAGCTCGTTCACCTCTTCGGGCTCTTTCGGCTCGTCATCTTCCTGGCTCTTCTTCCCTTTCCGCTGCTGGACGCTGCCGGGCTTGGGCGCGTCGTCGCTCTCTGTCGTCTCGGAAGATTTGGGCGCGGGCACGCGCTTCCAGCCGACGATCTCGAAGCTGGAGCCGCTGTCGAGCTTCATCATGATATTTTCCGAGCCGTTGCGGTCCGGAGAGAGCCGCAGGTTGGTGCTGGCGCGGAGCTGTCCGGTCGCTTGGGCCGGAATATCCTTGTCCTCTTCCGAGAGCTTGCGCGCCTGTTCGAGCACCTCTGCGAGCATCACGTTGCGGGCTTCGATCCAGCCCTCGGTGTTGGCTTCGTCATGCGCGCGAACGTGGAACCACTTCTCGCCGTTCTCCGCCGGGATCGAATCGAGGATGTCCAGTTCATCTCCGCGATTCACTTCGAGCAGGTCGGCCGCGACGACGGCGATGGAGCTGCGCACCTGTGCGCGCCGTGCGATGACGACGCCCGTATCATCTTTTTTCGCCAGCGTGCTGCAACCCGACGCGGCGGCCAGCAGGAGCGCGATGCAGACAACTCTCCAGCCTCTTCTGATCTGCGAATTAATCACTTGCTTTTGATCACTCCGACGAAAATTGAATTATGACGAAACTCTTCTCAAGGCCCTTTGAGCATCCTCATTATATCCAAATGCTCGCCACAAATCCCGCTGCTGGCGCGTTAATTTACCGTCTGCGGAAATAGTTGTTCTGGCTCCGATGCGCTCGACGCGCAGACCTAAGGGCGCGACGGCTGCCGACAGCTCGATCTCCGACGCGCTCTCGACATAGCGCCGCGTGAAATCGAGCATCCCCTCCTGGCCGTTCAGCAGCGCGAGCAAGACCTCGTTCCCATCTCTTCGGGCTGCGCCCGCCTGCTGAAAAAGCGCGCGGTAAACATCATCCAGCTCACGCTTGCCGCGGCTCGCCTGCCTCAGTGAAAGATCATAGAGGAAAGCCACCAGCATTCCCTTCTGATACACGAGCGCGGGCGAGCCGGTCCACCTGCGCCTGGATGCTTCGAGCAGCGATAGCTGCTGCTGGCGGCTCGCCGCCTGATAAGCGTCAAAGGCGCGCGCCAACGCGTTCAGATAATCCTGAAACGTCAGAAAATGCAAACGCACGCCCGCGACGAGAGCCTGGTACAGCGTAAAGCCTTCATAAAACCAATCGTAATTGCCTTCGAGCCTGAGACCGTTCGGCACCCAGAGATGAAAAAGCTCGTGTGTCAGAGGCGAGCTGAGCTGCGCCAGCGCCGCCACCTTTGAAGGCGACTGGCCGGAGAGGAGCATGACTGTGCCGCCGCGCGTCTCCGCGCTCCAACGCTCCGCGCCCACCGCACGCGGGAACGGGCTCAACATCAGCATCGCACGCACGCGCGGCGCGCTCCCGGTTCGCTGTGCGTAATCTTTCAGGATGCTCGCGGCCATGCTCATCACATCCTGATCCGAAAAGGCCCAGGTGCCTGAGGCCGCGACGGAGAACTCCATCTGCCCTACGCGCTCGCGCCGTTCGCGCAGGTCTGTGCCAATGAAAAAGACTGCGGCCGTCACATCCGCGACCTCAAAATTCCCGTCGGGCAGTCTCGTTTCAATCGAAAGCGCGCTCCATCCGGCGGGCAGCTCCAGTTGCACCCGCGTGACATGCTTGCCAGCAAGCTTTTCATCCATCATCAGCGGCAGCAGGTCGCCGAGCATCAGCAAACCGCGCCCGGACACGAGCCATGAAGCGTAAGCGGAGTTGGTCACGGTCGTCGGCGCATCGAGCCTCACTTCATAGCTCCAACGCACAGCCTCGCGTGCGGCCTCATACTCGCCCGCAGCCAGCTTTGTGACCGCGACCTCGCCGCCTTTCTCATCTTTCAGCGAAAGGTTCTCGATCCGCTCGCCGAGCCCGAGCAGGCTTCCATAAGCGTTGCGAAAAGACCAGACGCGCGTCGCATCCGCGCGCCGCCCTTCGATTCGCACGCGCGGCGTTGAGACGTTGAGGACAGTGATTCTGGCCTCCATCTCCTGTGCCCGCGCCGCGCCCGCGCAGCAGCCGAGCAGCAGGAGCAGAACGACCGCACAAGGCAGTAACACGCGCTCTCTCGTGCGAGAGTTTTCGTCTCCTTCGACCTTAATTTTTGGCGGGTGAAGCGTGGAATCGTGGAACAGCATCACTCTTATCTTATGCGGGCGGGCGCTCTACTTTGTCGATCTCACGCGCCGTGTTAAAATTTCGAGTCCCTTGATTTCTGGACTGTAGCACAACGCTCAACGACGTGACCAGCAACAAGACATCAGCCTTATGCAGTAAGCCCGCGCCGCTGGCGCGCCTGTCTGCCTGTGTGCTGCTTGTGCTCGTCGCCTACGGAGCGATTGCAGGCGCGGCGCACAATCACGGCACAAGGCTGTTGACGCAGCTCAGGGCCGGGGCGAGCGAAGCGGTCTTCAGCGATTCTGGCGATGCTGACGCTTCGTCCAGACGGCTGCCGGAGCACGACGAATGTCTGGTCTGCCAGCTTCAGAATCATCTCTTCTCAGGACTGCTCAACGCGCTGCCGCAGGTCGCGCCGCCCGACACGCCCCGCGTCTTTACTACGCAAACTGTTCATTTCTCTTTTTCGGAAACGCACGCTCCCAGACGCGGGCGCGCT
>JAFBAJ010000135.1 GCA_019247865.1 Acidobacteriota bacterium | reverse complement strand
GCGCGAAAGACCGCGAGGTCGGATTTGTTGTCGCCGTCATAATCGCCCGGCACAGGCACATCGCCGAGGCTGGCGAGTCCCCATGCCTGCGTGCGCAAGATGGCGTTCGAGCTTTGGCGAATGATCCACTCGCCCGTCGAGGGACGCCAGACGGCGAAGTCCGTCAGGCCGTCGCCGTCATAATCAACCCGCTTGGTGTTGCTGACATCGTTGCAGGTTCTGAGAAACGCGCGCACACCGGCGCTTTGTGCCACGCCCAAATCCGATTTGCCGTCGCCGTTGAAATCCGCCACGCCGTCCTGGTCGGGCCAGCCGAGCGCGACGGCGAATTTCTCGCCCTCTGCAAAGCCTCCCGCGCCGTTGCCGTAGAGCGTGAGCGAGGTCAGCATATCGAATCTGCCGGCAATGAGGTCTACCTTGCCGTCGCCGTTGAACTCGCCCGCGCGGAGGGCTGTGAGAGGCAATGAGATCGGATAGTCTGTGCGGTTAAAGCCGCCGCTCCCGTTGTTCAGGAGCACCATCACGGCGTAGTTGCCGGAACCGGTTTTGACACCGGCAATGTCCGATTTGCCGTCGCCGTTTAAATCACGAGCGAGGCTGATAATCGCGTCGAGCCCGAGCGTGGTTTCCGTGCCGGGAGTGAGCCCGCCTGAGCCGTCGTTCAGATACAGCACGAGCTTGGCCGTCGCCAGATTGTTTGTGTACACGGCCACATCCGGCTTGCCGTCGCCGGTGAAATCGCCGGTCACGAAACTATTTGCAGCCAACACTGCATAAGTGGTCGCCTGCGAGAAATTACCCGACCCGTCGCCGAAACGAACCGCGAGGGAAGTGGGGCTGCTGGATAAGAGGTAGACCAGATCGCCTTTCCCGTCGCCGTTCAGATCGAGCATCTGCATCGTAAAAGGGTTGAACGGGAAGCTGCTGTCCACTGGTGCGCCGAACGCGCCGGAGCCGTTGTTGATGAGCACCGACACGAAGTCGTTTGCGGAAAAGTGGTCGACGACCAGAATGAGATCGAGCTTGGCGTCGTTGTTGACATCGCCTGCGAGCACTTTGGTGATTGGTCCCAGAGTGGTTGAATAAACGGTCGGCGCGCTGAAACCGCCCGTCCCGTCGCCGAAGTAAACGGCGGCTTTCTGATCCGAATAGGCTGAGGTGGCGATGTCGGTTTTGCCGTCTGCGTTGAAATCCGCGGTGATGGCTTTGTGTGCGACGGTCGAGAAGTAGCCGTAGTTCAACTTGAATCCGGGCCTGCTGCACTGCGCTTGAGCCGGATGCAGGAGGGCTCCACTGAGCAGACAGATCGCCGCCAGGAGGACGGGCAGCACCGGATGAAGCTTTGATTTTTTCTGGCGAGGCATTTGGAATGTCCTTTCCGAGCATCAGTGCTCATTGGATCACGCACGGCGTGACGACGGGGAGGTCGCCGGGCATTCCGACACTCGAAGAGATATTGTTCAGCCCGGCACATGAGCCGTTCGTCGCACGCCTGAGGAAGGGCTGGAAATTATCAGGGGCAGGCTGTAAGTCATCGCCTCTTCTCACAGCGACGGGCAAATCCGCCGATGCAAAGCTGAAGAAGCTGAAGATCGTCGTCGGCAGCCCCAAGACACTGTTGTTCCAGCTATACAGCGGATAGAATCCCACATTCGGACGTCAAACAGCAAGATCGACCTTGCCGTCGTCGTTCAGTCACGAGCCGGATAGATGTGGCTGCGAACGTCGCCACGTCCGGCTTGTTAAAGCTCCGTCAGGAGGTCAGGACCGGGTGGTGGCTGTCGCCTATAAACATTTCGCCGCTCTGCGCTTTTTCATGCAGCTTCTCAGAAGCGCGAGAGGCTCGCTTTGATGCGCTCGGCGCTCTTTTCGCCGACGCCGTCGACCAGCTCCAGGCCGCCGCCCGCGACAAATTTTTTGAGGTCGTCGAGCGAGGCGATCTTGAACTGTTGATGCAGAAGGCTGGCGGTCTTGAGGCCGATGCCGCTCACGCGCAGGAGGTCGAGCACGGTCGCGGGCGTCTCCGCCGTCAGCTTCTCCCAAGCCTCGAACGTCCCTTTGTCGAGCAGTTCCAGGACCTTGCCGCTGATGGCTTTGCCCACGCCCGGCAAGCTTTGCAAGCCCTTCGCGCCCTCCTCGCGTGCGATCCTTTCGAGCGGCGTCGGCCACGTCTCAATCGTCTCGGCGGCGTTGCGGTAGGAGCGTATGCGAAAGCGGTCGTCGCCGCGGATCTCCATCAGGTCTGCGAGCCGGTAAAATTTTTGCGCGAGCGTTTCGTTGTCCATAAAGCCTTTGGTCTTTAATCTTAAATTACAAACCCCGGCTTGAGAAGCGTGCACAGACCCAAGTCCCAGGACCCAGGACCGAACGTCTTACCTTGACACAGGGGCACTCCAACCGTTACTAATTCAGGCATCCAATTTGTAGGAATAAAGAAGTCCCTCTCTGAAGAAACCATTTCCCCTTTTGAGGATTAGTGATGAGCTTAAGAAAATTTATGTGTGCGTTGCTGATGGCGGCCTTCGCGCTGCCCGCGCTGAATCTGACCACCGCTCGCGCGGATGAAGGCATGTGGACCTTCAACAACGTCCCGCGCGCCGAGATCAAACGCAAGTACGGTTTTGAAGTGACCGACGCGTGGCTCCAGAAAGTACGGCTCGCCAGCGTGCGTTTCAACAACGGCGGCTCCGGCTCTTTCGTCTCGCCGGACGGCCTCGTGCTGACCAACTATCACATCGTCGAGGACATCGTCGGCGAGATCAGCACGCCCGAAAAGGATTACGGCAAAGAGGGCTTCCTCGCGCGCACGCGCGCCGAAGAGGTCAAGGCTCCGAGCCTGGAGCTGAACGTGCTGATGAGCATCGAGGACGTGACCGACCGTGTGAGCGGCGCGGTCAAAGCGGGTGCGACCGCCGCCGAAGCGGCCGACGCGCGCCGCGCTGAGATCAGCGCCATCGAAGGCGAATCGCTCAAGGCGACGGGCCTCCGCTCGGATGTCGTCACGCTCTATCAGGGCGGGCGTTACAATCTCTATCGCTACAAAAAATATACGGACGTGCGGCTCGTCTTCGCGCCGGAGTTTCAGGCGGCCTTCTTCGGCGGCGACCCGGACAACTTCAACTACCCGCGCTTCAACATCGACATGGCGCTGGTGCGCGTCTACGAGAACGACAAGCCGCTCCACGTCGAGAACTACTTCAAGTGGTCGAAGGCGGGCGCGAAAGAGAACGAGCTGGTTTTCGTGACGGGCCATCCGGGCTCGACCGCGCGGCTCAACACGGTCGCGCATCTCGAATACCTGCGCGACACGGGCATCCCGCTCATCCTGCGCTGGCTCGAATCGCGTCAGGCCGTGCTCAAGAAATATATGGAGATGGGCGACGAGCAGACGCGCCGCGCGCAGAACGAGCTGAACAGCGTCGAGAACAGCATCAAGGTTTACAGAGGACAGCTCGCGGGACTGCGCGAGAAGACGGTGCTCGATAAGAAGCGCCAGTCCGAAGAGGCTCTGCGCAAATCCATCAACGCAGACCCGCGGCGGATGAAGGAGTACGGCGACGCCTGGGACGCCATCGCCGCCGGTCGCAGAGGACAGACCTCTTACGAGCGCGACCGCAGGCTCTTTG
>JAFBAJ010000101.1 GCA_019247865.1 Acidobacteriota bacterium | reverse complement strand
CCGATTACGGAGGCCGAAGCCGGGGACTTAATTCGGCGGAAGGTTTCTCTGAATGAGAGGAGCCTCAATGCGCTGGGGCGTGACCGGCGCTCCCTCCTGCGCGATCATCCAAAGGACGGGCCGCCGCGTGTGTCCTGGGGGAGCGGCATCTTTGTCGGCCCGCACGATTGAGGACGAAAGGAAGCTCACATGGATAAGATCGTTCATCTCTCCGTTCGACTGCGATGCGATGCTCGTCGTGCCTTTGAGATGTTCACCGTTAATCATCTGCTTGAGTCGTGGCTGGTCAATGTGGCGGAGGTCGAGCCTGTTGTCGGCGGCAGGTACGAGCTGTTCTGGGAGCCGGAGGAGAGAGAGAACAACAGCACTATCGGCTGTTGCGTAACGGCCGTTGAAGCAGACAAACTCATCTCATTCGAGTGGCGCAGCCCAAAGCAATTTAAACATTTTGCCAATCAGGCCGATCCTCTGACGCACGTGGTCGTGTCTTTTCTCGCCAGTGATGAAATGACGGAAGTGCACCTCATACATACAGGCTGGCGTAGTTCTTTGGAGTGGGAAGAGGCGAGGCAATGGCAGGCCGGAGCCTGGGGCCTGGCTTTCAAAGAGCTGGAGAGACGGGTGAATAAACCGGAGCGCGAATACCCTCTCTTTCATGCTATTCTTTTGTGGTGCGGCGGCAACCGGAGCGGTGTGGAAATATCTCATCGGAAAAGGGAGGGCGAGCCAGCGCACTCAATATGGAACAGAGAAGAAGAGCCAGGCGTGTATCCACTTCCATAGACATCAACTGGGGGTTCACAGAAGAATGTCCCTATGCCGGAACCATTATCGATCTGACTGTCCTGGGCTGTGCCATCCATAACAGGGAAGGTGTCGAGGTCGTGCCGGGGCAGATCGTCCTCATCCGCTTTTGGATGCCGCACGAGCGTATTCTCAAGATAGAGGTCGTCCATCAGGCGTTAAAGGGCGTGGTGGGATTCGGGGCGAAGTTTCT
Organism: Acidobacteriota bacterium; assembly: GCA_019247865.1. Taxonomy (GTDB): domain Bacteria; phylum Acidobacteriota; class Blastocatellia; order Pyrinomonadales; family Pyrinomonadaceae; genus JACMLC01. The sequence goes on along the minus strand of JAFBAJ010000101.1, from coordinate 3,250 downwards.
GGATCTGACTGCGGAAGAGAGTGAGACGCTGGAGCAAATCGTACAACTATTCGGTGAACCTGAGAGAGACAAACAGCCATAACCCCGAACCTGCTCAAAGCTCCAAACAACGAAGCCTCTTCTTTAGCCGCCGCCTCACAAACTCATTCCAACGGAGCACGAGTCAGGATGTTTATTGATTCAAGTCAATTTGAGTTCGTCTCTTATCTCGAATCGAATTGGTGTGAGATGCGGGACGAATATTTGGCGCTCCCGAAAGATGTATTTGAGCCCTGGGTGCAGCGTGAGATGTACGGCGAGGGTTGGAGTGTTTACGGTTTTTATGCTTTCGGCGAAAGGATAGAGCCTGCCCTGGCGTCGTGCCCGCGGACGGCGCGCCATCTGTCAAAGGTTTCGGGCCTGACGACGGCAGGCTTTTCACGCTTGGCTCCGCAGACGCACATTAAGCCACACGTCGGCTGGGTGGCATCAGTTTATCGGCTACATCTCGGCCTGGTCGTCCCGGAATCCTGCAAGCTGCGCGTCGGCACAGAGGTTCGCAACTGGGTCGAAGGCGAGTGTCTGATCTTCGATGACACAGTCGAGCATGAGGCATGGAATAACTCGAACCAGTCGAGGGTTGTATTGCTGCTCGACTTTCTGCGTCCGGGCGTCAGGGACAGCCGCGCCGATGTGATGCCTCCCGAGGTTCAGAGCTTTGTGCGGAAATCCGTAAGATAGCCTAAGGCAGCAATGCCGCGCCTCACAACTCATTCCAACGGAGCGCGAATAGCGCGGCTTTCATGCGTGAGACCTGAGCTTTATGCTGCGGCTCGTCGCGTCCGTTTGATTCCGGCGTGAGGCGTTGCCGCTGATGCTCGGACTGAGATATGAATGATCGGACACCACTTGATACTCCACGCCTGGTCATGATCGCTGCCACGCTTGAGCACATCCGCACAGAGTTGGAGTCTCCGGAGCGCCTGAGCCTCCTGCTTGACGCGCGGCTTTCAAGCGGCGGGTGTTGGGCAGGAGGCGGACACTCTACGCTTTGAACGTGGCCGCACAACACCTGCTTAACAAATCATTTCAAGGCTCCGGCGGCGGGGGCGCGTTCGTCCCGCGCTCGCGGTTGAAGGGCGAGGACGAGAGCCAGGCCGGCATCGCATCGCTGCCGGCGAGGCGCATGCCCATCACCACGCCGAGGCGCGAGAGCGTGCGCGGCCCTTCCCAGTTCCAGTCCGGACGAATGATGTCGCCCGGCTGGTGATAATCGGTCTTCTCCCAGCCCTTCATCCGCGCGATCCAGGCGGCCGCGTCTCCCTCCGGCGCGCCGAGCAGCATCAAAGCGGGCACGCCCTTCTTGACGAACGCGTAATGGTCTGAGCGATAGAAAGATTTCTCGGAAGGAATCGGGTCGCCGATCACTTTGAGTTTGTTGGCAGCGGCCACTTCATTGAGCAGCGCGCCGAGGCTCGAATGCTCCGCGCCGTAGCCGACGATGGTTTTGACGGGGCCGTAAACCTCCGTCCCCATGCCGTCGAAGTTGAGATTGGCCGCCACGCGCTTGATGTTCCAGGTCGGATTCTTAGCCCAGTATTCCGCGCCGTAAAGCCCGTACTCTTCGCCCGTTACGGCGAGAAAGATGATCGAGCGGCGCGGCTTGACCGGAGCTTTGGCGAAGGCTTCGGCGATGGCGATCATCTCTGCGACGCCGAGCGCGTTGTCCGCCGCGCCGTGATAAATTCTGTTGCCGTCGGTCATGCCGTACGCGTCGTAATGCGCGCTGTACACGATGGCTTCCTCTTTGAGCCTGGGGTCTGAGCCCTCCAGCAGTCCGACGACGTTGCTGCTCGTGCCCTTGCTCTTCTTCACACGGACTGTCAGCGAAGCGTTCTTCTTCAGATCGATGGGCGCGAAGCTGTTGCTTTCGGCCTGAGCCAGAGCCTGCGTCAGGCTGACGCCCGAACCGGCGAACATCTTTTCCGCCGCCTGCTTGCCGACGGACAGAAACGAAGGATAGAAAGATGGAAAATCCGTCTCGTCTTCGCTGGCAAGCATGACGCGGCGGCGCGAGAGATAATCTGCGGCCTCAGAGAACGGATGATCCGGGTCTGTGTCGCCGGTGAGGAAGATCAGACCGGCCGCGCGCTGCCGGATCAGATTGACGAGCACGCGGATCTCCAGCTCCTCCTTCTCCCATGTCTTTTTGTCCACGTTCGCGGGCGGCCCGTCCATCATCAGAACCATCTTCCCGCGCACATCGAGCCCGGCCAGATCGTTGCGCTTCAGCGCACTTGAAACTATTCCGTAGCCGACGAAGACCAGCCCGCCGCTCACGTCTTTATCTATGTAAGGCGCGCTCACAAAGAATTCGCGGCCCAGCTTGAGCTGCTCGTCGCCGATCTTGAGGCCGGTTTCGGGGCCGAACTCGACGGCCTTGAAGTTGATGCTCTGAAGATAAGTTTTATCGTCGCCGAGCGGCTTGAGGCCGAGCCGTGCGAAGCGGTCTGCGATGTACGCGGCGGCCTTTTCACCGCCCGGCTGCATCGTCCCGCGCCCCTGCATCTCGTCTGCGGAGAGAGCTGCCGTCACCTCCTTGATCGTCTCGACCTTCACGCTGGAGCTCGCCGTCTGCTCGGCCGCCGAGAGCGGTGCGACGGGTCGCGGCGCGACTCCCTGCTGCGGCCAGCCTGAGACGGTTGACGAAAGAAGCGCGATGGAAAGCAACGCGACGAGAAAGGCCCCGCGCGCCTGTGGTCTGTTCTTTATTTCCATGACCGAAAAAAATCCTGCTGTGCGTACGTGAAAGTTTGGGTTTCAGGGGAATAAAGCTTTGCGAGGAAATCTGGAGAGCACTACCTGCTAAAGCCAGCTTATCAAGGGGCGCAAGATAGCACAGAAAACCGGCGCTCCTCAAGGTGCGGGCCTTATCGCAGAGACGCAGAGAGCGGCGCAAGGGCTGGCCCCGGGAGTTGAATGTAGGAAACTACCGCAACGTTCTACCTGGCAAGCTGAGCAGCCTTTTTCCGGTCGGCGTTTGCCAGTTCACGATCTCCCGTTCCTTTGCGTTTAGTGTAAGCAGTGCTCCGACCGTCTAAGATATTTGGATTGTTAGGGTCGAGTTGGATAGCCTGGGTATAGTCCGTAATCGCGTGATCGTAATCTTTAAGATAAAGGCGCGCATCCCCACGCAGTTTATAGATATCAGCATTGGGAGCCAGGAACAGGATTTTGGTGTAATCCTCGATAGCCTTCTCATAATCTGCTT
>JAFBAJ010000754.1 GCA_019247865.1 Acidobacteriota bacterium | reverse complement strand
CGCGTTAGAGAACAAAACCTCGCGGCGTAAGAAGGGCATCGGTTTCGCGACCTTCATGCACGGCGCGGGCTTCACGGGTTCCGGCGAGCAGTACCTGCAATCCGTCGTCGGCGTCGAAGCGACGAAAGAGGGGCGCGTGCGTATCCTCGCCGCGAGTACGGAGATCGGGCAGGGCACGAACACCATCTTCGCGCAGATCGCCTCCGAGGCGCTCAAGATAGATTACGAGCTGATCGAAGTCGCGCGCCCAGACACAGGCCACGTGCCCAACAGCGGCCCGACCGTCGCTTCGCGCACGGTGATGATCGTCGGCAAGCTGGTCGAGTCGGCCGTGCAGTCCTTCCGGCAGACGCTCGTCGGGAGCGGGCTGCTCGCGGAAGATTACAGCTCCGAAGACTTTCAAAAAGCTTGCCTCTCATACCTCGAACAGCATGGCTCGCTCAAAGTCTTCAGCCAGTACAAGCAGCCGGAGAACATTCGCTGGGATGACGAGAAATATCAGGGCGACGCTTACGGCGCATACGCTTGGGCCGTGTACGTCGCGGAAGTGACGGTTGACGACGTGACCTACGAGGCGCACGTGGATGACTTCGTGGCCGTGCAGGAGGTCGGGCGCGTCATTCATCCCGTGCTCGCCGCAGGACAGATCGAAGGCGGCGTCGCGCAGGCCATCGGCTTCACGCTCTACGAGAACGTCGTCTGGCAGGAAGGGCGGATGGCTAATAACCAGATGACCAACTACATCATCCCGACCGCCGCAGACATTCCGCCGATTCGCGTCCTCTTCGCAGAGACGCCTTATGCTCTGGGGCCTTCGGGCGCGAAGGGCATCGGCGAGCTGCCGATGGACGGCCCGGCTCCGGCCATCCTGAACGCGATCGAAAACGCGACCGGCCTCAGTCTCAATCACGTGCCGCTGATGCCGGAGGCGCTGATGCTGGCGATGGGAAATGGGACGAATGGGGAGCATGTGGAGAACGGGAATGGCTGAAATTTTAGAGAACAGAAAAGTCTCCGTCACCTGTCGCGTCAACGGAGAAGAGCAGACGCTGTTGGCGTATCCGATGGCGCGCCTGCTTGACGTGCTACGCGAAGAGCTGCGGCTGACGGGCACGAAGGAGGGCTGCGGCGAGGGCGAGTGCGGAGCCTGCTCTGTGTTGATGGACGGCGTGCTGGTCAACAGTTGTCTCGTCCCAGCCCTGCAAGCAGAAGGCGCGGAGATCAGGACCATCGAAGGCGTCGCCGGCGAAGAGACCCTGCACGCCGTACAGGAAGCCTTCATCGCCTGCGGCGGCGCGCAGTGCGGCATCTGCACGCCCGGCATGGTGCTGGCCGCCATCAATCTCTTAGGCGAAAACCCGCAGCCCGACGAAGCCCGGATCCGCAACGGCCTCGCCGGAAATCTCTGCCGCTGCACGGGCTACATGAAGATCTTCGACGCGGTCGTGAGGGCTTGCCAGGGAGGATTAGCCACAGAGACACAGAGTCACGGAGAATGAAAAATGTAAATGAGTTGACAGAGGGGATAATTGGCTGCGCTATAGAAGTCTATCGGCAGCTCGGTCCTGGGCTTTTAGAGGGAACTTACGAGGCTGCTTTATGTATCGAGTTAGAAGCTGTCGGTTTGAAATGTCAGCGACAATTGATACTGCCTGTGGTGTATAAAGGACAAACGATTGGGGAGTATCGGCTTGATCTGCTGGTGGAAGATGCTGTGATAGTAGAGATCAAAAGCGTCGAGCGATTTGATAGAGTGTTTGAAGCTCAAATTTTAACTTACTTGCGTGTTGCGGGAAAGAAGGTTGGATTATTAATCAACTTCAACTCGCGCCTGCTCAAGGATGGCATCAAAAGATTTTCTCTCTAATACATTATTCAGCTGTAACTGTCTCTGTGTCTCTGTGTCTCTGTGGCTAAATTAAAAAATGAGAGCTTATCTTCCAGCATATGAGATGAAGACGCCGCGCGAGTTGGCGGAGGCGCTGGCTTTGTTGGCAAATGAGCCGGGCGTGTGGCGGCCGTTTGCGGGCGGGACGGATCTGATGGTGCTCTTTGAGGCGGGACTGCTCGCGCATAAAAAATTCGTGAACATCTGGGGCCTGAAGGAGCTGAAGGGCATCGAGGTGACGGAGGAGCAGGTCACGCTCGGCGGGTTGACGACGTACACGGAGGTACAGCGAAGCTCTGTTTTACAGGAAGAGTTTCCGCTGCTCTGTCAGGCGGCGCGAGAGACGGGCGGGATTGCGATCCAGAATCGCGGGACGCTCGCGGGCAATATCGCCAACGCCTCTCCGGCGGGAGATTCGCCGCCCGCGCTGTTGGTCTATGACGCAGAGGTTGAGCTCGTCTCGACGGCCGGCTCGCGCCGTGTCGCGTACGCAGACTTTCACACGGGTTACAAGCAGACCGTGATGCGGGCGGACGAGCTAATCAGCCGTATCCGTTTGCCGCGACGGATGGAGGGATGGCGGCAGTACTATCGGAAGGTCGGGACGCGGCGGGCGCAGGCCATCTCGAAGGTCTGTCTGGCGGGCGCGATACTGATGGAGGGAAGCCGCGTCGCAGACGTGCGCCTCGCGCTGGGGAGCGTCGCGCCGACGGTCGTACGGTGCAGGGGCACTGAAGAGTTTTTGAAAGGGCGTGAGCTTGAGCGCGAAACGGTCGAGGCTGCGCGCGGAGAGCTCATCAAGGAGATCGTGCCAATCGACGACATTCGCTCGACCGCAGACTATCGCCTACGCGTCGCGTGCAATGTGCTGGCGGAGTTTTTGATGAGCGCTTAAAACAAAATCTCACGCAAAGGCGCAAAGACGCAAAGAAGAGCACGGATGCTTTTCTTTGCGTCTTTGCGCCTTTGCGTGAGACTTATTTCTTCGGCGCGCGATAGCCCGGACGTGCGCGGACGATGAGGCCGGGGCGGATGGTGCGTATCCGGACCTTGCGGAACTTGCCGTCGCGAGCAGTGTTCGTCGGATAGTAGCCGAGCGAGTATTGCGTCCTCAGCTCCGCCGCGATGTTCGAGAACGCCAGCGGCAGCGAGCCCAGCGTGTCCGCGCGGTAGAGCTTGCCGCCTGTGACCTGCGCCAGGTCTCGCAGGTAACCGTCGGCGGTCGCGTAAGCCATGTCGAGCATCGCTTTGATCTGCGCCTCTGTCGCCGCGCTGTCCCTGCCGTTCGGATCGTTGCGCGGCTGGATGACGATGGGCGGAATCGGAATGCCTCCGATGGTCGTGCCGCCGCCCGTGTTCGGCGGGAGCGGGATGGTCGAGCCGGGATTGGCGGGAGGCGTCGTGGGGCTCGTTCCGCCGCCGCCGAAGATCGTGCCGAGGTCCACGGTCTGTCCTCCGCGCGCCTGCCTGCGCGCGACCGCCTCCGTGTCCGCGCGCGTGTCGTAGCGAATCGGATACACGATGATGCCCGCCTCTTCGAGCGCGCGCCGGTTCCGCTCCGCGCTCTCGTGATCGCTGTACCAGTCCACGCCGTCCGTGAAGATGACGATGGCTTTGCGCCCCTCTATCCGTTGCAGAGATTTGATCGCCACCTGCATCGCGTCATAGAGCTTCGTGCCGTTG
>JAFBAJ010000730.1 GCA_019247865.1 Acidobacteriota bacterium | reverse complement strand
TGCTATACTCGGCAGCAGAAAGTTGGCACCCAATCACCTTCACAGGAGAATCTCACGATGACGACCGACAATCCGCACGAGCAGTGGCAACCCCACCCCGGCAACCAGCCTTCGACGCTCGCCCTGCCGGACTATTTTTCCTACTACTATTCTTACAGCATTGACACGACGCAAATCCCGAACGTCGGGCTGCGCATCACCGGCGACTTCCCTTATGCGCGCTACATGAGCTTTAACGTCTACGCGACCACCGCTGGCACTTCACTGGGCGCGCGGACGGATTACCAGATCGTGACAGAGTCGCCCAACGTGAATCCCTTTGTGGCCGGTAGTGATGAGGATGCTGTGCAGCGCCAGTACGTCGTCAATGTACAGCCCATCCAGAGCACAGAGGTCACAGGACAGCAGAAGCCAGCGAACCTGCTCACCTTTGATCCGGCCGCTCTGGGGGATGGGAAGCTCACGGTCATCATCCGCTATTACGTGACGAAGGACGATGACCCGCATGGCGGCGTGTCGCTCCCGACCGTGATAGCCTATGACGTGGCCGACCCGAACACGCCGCTGAAGCCGCAGCCGACGCCCATCGACACCACGATGGATCCCAAGACCTTCGCCGCCCGGCTTGCGCCTGTCTTCCTGACTGCTTCCAGAGACGACGACACGCTCCGTTTTTACCACGCCGAAGGAGTCGGGCAGTTCAACAACGCTGATAACATCTACCTCATCAGCGCCGTTGAGAATGTAGACGGCGTCAACAACGGCGTCATCTTAAAGATCAAGCCGCCGACCTACCCGCGCTCGAACGACAAGTTCGATCAGGTCAGCGTCCGCTACTGGTCGTTCAACCAGGGCAACCCCAACACTTCTACTCCCTTCGGCATGAGTGACCAGGAGTTGCGTCCTGCGAAGGACGGGTTCGTCTACATCGTGATGGGCGACGAGAGCTTCCGCGCCAGGGCCTTACAGCACGGCTACAACTACATGCCCTGGAAGGCAGACCACAAAAGGGCCGTGATCCTCTATCGCAACATGCTGACCACTCCGCAGTACAGAGGCTCGATTGAGAGAGTGCCGACGATGCAACCGCCGCCGCCGCCTTTGACTCCGGCGCTGCTCGAAGCAAATGAGGCCAGCCAGTTCATCGGCACTTACGCGCCGGTCGGAAAGAAGATCTCCGCGATTGCCTTCCAGGACTTATCCGGCGTCTGGCCGTCTCCGGGCTTCGCATAAGCTATTGAAGGTCGAGAACGAAAGAATCTCACGCAAAGGCGCTGGTGACGCAAAGAAAAGCATTCCTGTCTTTCTTTGCGTCTTTGCGCCTTTGCGTGAACCTGCTTTTAAACTGTCCCGCTACTCAATACTCTTTTTATTTTTTGATTAAAGTATCGAGGGCGGCGCGGAGTTCGGCCGGTTTGACGCGGCCGCTGTGCTTGAAGACGATCTTGCCCTGCGCGTCGAAGAGGAAAGTTACGGGGAGCCCGACCGCGCCCTGCCATGTGGGATCAGTTTCCTTGATGGCGATGATTGGGTCCGTCGTGTTCAGCAGATAGGTGTTGAGCTTTTCGGCGTGCACCTCGCGCAGAAAGTCCGGCACGGCCGCCTTGATGTCAGATGGATCGTCAAGCGAGATGAAGATCACATCGAGGCCGCGCTTTCCGTAATCGGCTTCGATGCGGACGAGGTCTGGAAACTCTTCGCGGCAGGGCTCGCACCACGTCGCCCAGAAGTTGACGAGGAGCGGTCGCGCCTCTTTCCCTGCGCCGCGCTCCAGGAGCTTTTTGAGTCCCGGCTGGTCAAGCTCGCGCACGACCGGCGTGGCAGAACTCTCTTCGGCAGCCTGAGCTTTGCCCTGCTGTGCGAAAGCGGCGCACGCGTTCGGCGCACGCCGCTCCGTCCAGACAGTCAGACACACCAGCGCGCCGAGCGCGAGAAAGAGGAAACGCCGCATGCTTCTTAAAATCACTGCCCGCGCTTGATCGAGCAGCCGAACGCATCCGCCTCGGACTTCACGATCGGCTTGCCGCTGAGCATCGTGTCGAGCGCGTCGCGCAGATCATTCGCGGTGATGTTCGCGCCGGTCCTGGAATTGTCGATCCGCCCGTGATAGACGAGCTTGTTGTTCGCATCCAGCACGTAGGCTTCGGGCGTGACCTGTGCGCCGAGCATGTCCGCGATCTTGTTGCCCTTGTCCCGCAACATCGTGAAGGTCAGCTTGTAGTCGGCCGCATGCGCCTTCATCTCGTCCACCGTCTCGGTCGAGTTGGCGTTGATGCCGATGACGTTGACGCCGCGCGAGCTGTAATCCTCGGCCAGCTTCTCCATCCGCTCGTTGTAGCCGCGCACGACCGGGCAGCGCGCCGAGATAAAGATCAGCACCGTGCCGTTCTGCCCCTTGAGCGCGGAGAGCCACTGGTCTTTGCCGCTCGTATCCGAGAGCTTGAAGTCCTTGATCGTCGAGCCGATGACGGCCGCGCTGTCGCCGCCCGCGCCCTTGATGCCCGGCGGGAGCACCAGCACCGCGCCAAAGAGCAGTGAGAGCACCAGCGCGAGTCCGAGCCACTTAAATTTCTTCATGATAGGTGAAAGCTCCTTTGAGTAAAGATGCCGAAGGGCCAAGCTTAGCAGCGACTCCTCCGGCCTGACAAGCCCGCCGGGACGAGCCGGAACCACGAGTGATGAGCGGAAAGAAATACGTGATGAAAAGCGATACACGAGAGACGGCCCGCTGCTCAACATCCCTGCTTATTTGGTAGTGGGACAATTTGAAAACCGAAACAAAAGAATCTCACGCAAAGGCGCTGGTGACGCAAAGGAAAACCATGAAGCTTTTCTTTGCGTCTTTGCGCCTTTGCGTGAAACTGTTTTTGAAATTGACCCGCTACTGCTTATTTGATTCTGAGCGCGATGCCCAGGCTTCCTTCGCCGATCAATTCCTGTGCGAGCAAAGCGTCTATCGCAGCATCAATCGCCTGCTGAAGTCCCGTGCCGGTGCGGCTGAAGCCCAGGACCGCGCGGGCTTCGTTGACCAGTTCCTGGCGGGTAAAGCCCGGCCCGGCGCGCAGCACTTGCAGCACCGCCTCCTGAACTTCTTCCGGCGCGATTCTTTCGGCCGGAATGCCCGTTTCCTTCCGCGAGCGCACGCGAACTCCGCCGCCATTTTGCCAGATAAATTCCCCGCGCACCTCCAGGCGCTGATGCGCCTCAAGCGTATCCGTGACCTGCACCATGCGCGCCATGATGTTGCTGCCCGTCTTCTGTCCCCACATGGCCGCGACGCGCTGCGTCAAATCCCTGACGTGGAGCGGCGACTCCCGTTCGACGACCGACAAGATGGCCTGCGCGACCTGCGCCAGCGGCGCATGCAGGAGCTGTTGCCCGGCGTAGATCGAGGCGTCATCTGCAAACTGATAAGGCTCTGCGGCGGGGCGTATGTAAGGTTGCTGCGAGTTGTGGTGATTCACTCTGCCGGCGTTGGCTTCTTCCAAAGCCGAGGGCGCTTCCTCTGTTTCGGTTTTCGCCTGTGCGCGGCGTTCTCTTTCCTCTTCATACTCACGCTTCGCGTGCTCTCCCGATTGCTCTATGAGCCGGAGCAGGCGCTCGATCTGTCCCGGTCGATCTTTGAACCAGTCGGTCGACCAGACGCGGTGAATCTCCCAGCCGCGCCCTTCCAGAACCTGTTGCCGCAGGCGGTCGCGGTCGCGCGCGGTCTGCGAAGAGTGATACGCCACGCCGTCGCACTCGATGCCGCAGATGAATCGGCCCGGCGCAGACGGAGCCAGCACTCCCAGGTCAATGCGATAGCCGCACACGCCGACCTGCGGCTCGACCTGCCAGCCGCGACTCGTCAACTCCTGCATGACCTCGCGCTCGAACGGCGATTCCGTCCGGCTCAGGGCCGAGACGAGCGGGCTGTCGAGCCTTTTATGTTCGGCGTAAGTGAGAAAATCTTTGAGCAGCCGCGCGCCGGTCGAAGCGGTCGCGGCCGGATTGATCTCGTCGCTGCGGATGGAGGAGAAGACGCGCATCAGCTTTCTGGCGCGCGTCGTTAAAACGTTCAGGCGACGCCAACCGTTTTCGCCGTTGAGCGGCCCCAGGTTGTAGCGCATCTTGCCATCGGCGGCTCTGGCATACGTGACGCTCAAAAACACTACATCGCGCTCGTCGCCCTGAATGTTCTCCAGGTTCTTGACGAAGAAAGGTTCGGCACGGCTTTTGTCGAAAAAAGGTTCGAGAGACGCATCAGCGCGGCGACGCACTTCGAGCTCATCCTGTATGGCGAGCTGCTGGCGCAGATTGAAAGTGCCGACGCCCAATGACAGCTCCGGTCTGGTTTTGATGTGTTCGACGACAGCATCTGCGACTCTTCTGGCTTCGATCAAATTCAGGCCCTTGCCTTCATAGATGCCGCCCTCGACGTATTCAAAATGGAGGCCGGATTCCAGACTCTCCGTTTCGACGCTCGGAAAGGTGTAGAGGTCTGCGTCGTAAAACTGGATGTTGGAGAAAGTGATGAGGGATTCGTGTGCGCTGCGATAATGCCATTTGAGGCGAGCCTGCGGGACGCCCGCGCCCATCACTTCTTCGAGGATGCTTTGCGAATCTTCATAGAGCGGCAAACCGTCCTCGCCGAGCTGCACGTTTACCGTCCCGCTCTGCACTGCGAAAAAGTTGGTCGGCGGAAGCTGCTTCGGATCGCCGACGACGACCAGCTGTGTGCCGCGCAGGATCGCGCCGACGGCCTCTTCGGTCGGCAGTTGCGAGGCTTCATCGAAGATCACTAAGTCGAACTTCGCCTGCTCTTCGTCGAGCAGTTGCGCGACCGTTTGCGGGCTCATCATAAAGCAGGGCTTGATGGCGCGAATGGCTGCGAGCGATTGCTTCATCGTGGTGCGCAGCGGAGCGAGGCCGCGTTGACGCGCCAGCTCGCGGCGCAGGAACTTCATCGCTTCATTGATGTCCGGCTCGCGCAGCCTGTGTTGCAGCCGCTCGCGCATCCGGCCGACCAGCTCGGCCCGGTTCTCCTTTAACACTCGCTCATCCAACTCCTGAAACTCTTTGACACGCTCTTCGTGCGTGAGCGTGTGAAAGGCGCGCAACTCTGCTCGCTCCCGGACGACCTGCGCCAGCCAGCTCTGGTAGAAAGCGCGCTTGAAAGCCGAGCCCAGCTCCGCGAAAGCAAGTTGCCCGTTCATCGCGAGCGGCAGCAGTTCGCCGATGACGCTCCGCGACACTCTCTGCCGCACCTCTTCAAACGCGGCCCAACGCGGCGCGAGTGATAAGTTGTCCGTCAACTCGGCGATGCGACTTTGAATCTCACTGACCTCCCGGCCGCCGAAATAATCGGCCGGGAGTCCGACTTGTTCGGACATCGCATCGAGCAGGAGTTTGATCTCCGCCGCTTCTCTTTCGAGCACCTGCACGGCGGTCATATCCGGCGCGGCGTGGCTGGCAGTCGCCAGAGCCTGCCCGCGCAAGCCATGCTGCACACACAGGTGACGAAACTCTGTGACCCACGCCAGGTAATTTTCCAGCGTCGCCCAGTTCGACGCTTCGCCCTGCCACAATCCGCCGAAGAGCGCCGCGCCGTTTGCGCTCTGTGCTTCGAGATGCTGCTTTTCGCGCAGGTATTCGGCGACCAGCTTCATGTCGTTCGCCTGCTCGCTGAGGCTCGCCTGATACGACGGCAGGCGAAGGGTCAGCCAACGCTTTTTGATGGCACGATAGCGGCCATCCAGAAAGGCCAGAAAGCCTAAGAGGCCGGATGATTTTTGCTCGACATAAGCGATCTCTTCCGTCGGGTTCTGTTCGAGCACGGCCGCGTGGAAACGCTGTGCGATGCGTTCTTTCAACTCGACCGTTGCGCGCCCACGCGCCAGCAGGTTTTTCGCTTCGGCGGGCGGCGTGTTCCAGGCCTCGTTGCCCAGCACGCCCAGCGGCGCTCCAGGCGAGCGCGCCATCACAGAGGCAATGGCAATCGCCGTTTCCACGTCGGTGAAGTTTTTGATCGGCGGGAGCCCGAACAGGCTTTCGACCGCCTGCGCCTGTGCAGCAACTTCCGCCAGCTTACTTTTCAACTGCGCGCCGGTCTCTGCGATCCGATCCAGATCATGCTCGGAGTAAAAAGTCTTCGTCGTGTCGCGCCACGGATGCGTGGCGGGTGCGCCCGTCTGCCCCGTCTGCCCCGTCTGCCCCGTTTGCGCAGCCGCGACCGTTAAGTCTCTGACCTCGCGCAAAGCATCTTCGAGCTGCTCCTGTGTGTAGCCTGAGACATCTTTTTCCAGAACCACTTTCGGGGCGCTTAGGACCGCACCGAGCTCGCCATACGCCTGATAGGGTGATTGGCCGAGCGTGCCGTACGGCGTATGCACTGCGTTCGCGTAAGCGGTCAATTCCTGACGCACGATGGGCAGGCGATTGTTCGCAGCCTGCTGGACGGCCACGCGCTGTAAAGAGGCGTCGAGGGAGAGACGAATCTCATTCATGACGGCGCGCTTGTTGGCTTTCGTCGAATGAAGCTCCAGACAGAACTCGCCGAGCCCGGCCGCGACCAGACGGCGATGGACGACCTCCAGCGCCGCCATCTTTTCGGCCACAAAGAGGACGCTTTTCCCGGCCGATAAAGTTTGAGCGATGAGATTGGTGATGGTCTGCGATTTGCCGGTTCCGGGCGGGCCTTCCAGGACGAGGTTGTGATTTTTCGCGACCGCAGCGATGGCGCGCAACTGGCTTGAATCCGCATCAACCACCTGTGCGGTCGCCTCCGGCGCGAAATCGCGGTCGAGCTCCATCCGGCTCACATCATCGGGCAAACCCTGAAAGTGGTCGCCGCTTCGTGTGATGACTTTATTGATGAGCGAATGCGCGGCCAAATTTTCGGCGTTCTTCTCAAGGTCTTTGTACATCACGAGCTTGTGAAACGAGAACAGCGCCAGATGCATCTCGTTCTTGATCGCCCAGTGTGCTTCGCCCTGAACGGCTGCGGAAATTTCCCTGAAGAAGGTTTGCAGATCGTAGCTCTCCGAAAGCGAGCCGGAATCCGGCAACTCCGGCAGCGTGAGGCCATGATTGCGCCGCAAGTATTCGGCGAGCGATGGATTGACGATTGTTTCGTCGTCAGTCTTCCTGATGCTGTAGCCGGCCCGCGCCGAACGTCTTTCGAGGGCCACGGGGACGAGAATGAGCGGCGCTTTATAAAATTCCTGCGAGTCCGGGCTGTCGGAATATTGCAGCATTCCGAGCGCCAGAAAAAGCGCGTTCAAGCCCTGCTCTTCCTGATTCGAACGCGCCTGCTCGTCCAATCTTCTGAGAGAGGTATCGAGCTTTTCCGCGACGGCGTTCGTTTGCAGAAAATCATCCGTGTACTGCGCGGCGAGCGTCTCCGCGTCATACGGCACGAAATCCGGCGAGGCCAGGTTCTCGGCCGTCGGATCGAACTCCTCCAAAGCGTTTGGTGCGGGCGCGCCTTTTTCCAGCTCCCTGCGGCGCGCTGCTTCTTCCGCCGTTTCCGGTCTGGGCTTGAACTTCAGACTTTTGTGATGGAGACACAGCAGACGAAAAATTTCCGTCGCCTGCTCATCGATGATCGAGACCGTCGAGATTTTGTTCGGTCTGAAATTCAAAGCCCGGTTGCGCTTGCTGAGATCAAGCAGCTTGCTTTTCCAGGCGTTGATGGTGAGCAGGATCTTCTGCCGACCGTTTGAGGCGGGCACTCTGTTTTCGAGCATATGTGCTTTCAAATTCTATTACAGCGCCTGCATCCGCGCCACTTCGAGCGCCATGCCGAGACGCGTGAAGATGTGCAGGGCTTCGCGCCGCAGCTCGCGGCCGCGCGCGAGGTCGCCGTGCTCCTCTTCGTATGCGCCCCACGCGCGGAGTGTGCGTGCGCGTTCGGCCTCGGCGTTGACCTCCGTCCAGACGCGCAGGCTCTCCTCAAAGCACTGGCGCGCGCCGTAACTTTCATCTCTGAACAACCGGAGCGGGACGGGGCTTGCAGCCGCGACGAGGCCGAGCGTGCGCCACATGCCGCCGATGTATTCCGGGTTCAGAGTCTCCAAAGCCAGATGCTTTGCCACCTCGACGGCTTCGATAGCCTCTTCCAGCTTGCCCTGTCCGAGGCAGGCTTCGGCCAGAAAGCTATAAGTTTCCGAGAGCGCGTAGAAACGGTCGTTCCCGACCGAGCGGAGAACTTCGCGCAGCTCTCTTTCAGCCGCTGCGTAATCGCCGAGGCCGATGCGTGCGCCGCCGAGGTTGCTGAGGTAGGTCATCTCGTTGCCGCGATCTCCGATCTCGCGCGTGATGGTCAGCGCCTCTTCGTAACGACGCACGGCGCTCGCGTAATCGCCGCGCAGCCGCGCCGTCTCGCCGAGGCTGTTCAAAAGATTGCCCACGCCGCGACGGTTGCCCAGGTCTCTGTGCAACCCCAGAGCCTGCTCGAAATAATTTTCGGACTGCTCGAACTGTCCGAGCATGATGTGGACGACGCCTAATGACTTGAGGCTGTGGCCGCGTTCGCGCCGCGCGCCGTCGCCGAGCCCCGTCGCCAGCATCAAAGACTGTTCGCAGAGTTCCATCGCGCGCGCCGGATCGCCGAGGCGATACATCGCCCAGCCCTGACGGTCGAGCGCGCGCGACAGCTCCTTGACGGCAGCAGCAGTTTCGCCCGCCGTGCGCGAAAGGCTCTCCGCGCTCGACGCGCTCTCCAACATCGCGCGGTAATCGCCGAGCCGGTCCTGCACGGAAGCCAGGCCGTTCCAGGCTCGCGCCTCCGCAACTGCATCGGACTGCTCCTGCGCCAGCTCACGCATAGCCTCGTATGCCGCCACCGCTTCCGTGAAACGCGCCTGCATCCAGAGAGCTTCGCCGAGACCTTCGTGCCACTCGACCTTGTGCGCGCCGCGCGCGCCGCGTTCCGTTTCAGGAGCAGCGTATTCGAGAGCCTTGCGATAAAAGCCGATGGCTGTGTCGGGCGCATAAGCTTCACGCGCCTGCGCGCCCGCGCGCCCGTACCACTCCGCGGCCTCGCTCAGTTCGCGTGCGCGCTCGTAATGCTCCGCGATGGTCGCTGCGTATTCGTCGACGCGCTCGCCGCTTCGCTCGATGAGCCAGCGCGCGGCCTGCCTGTGCGCCCTGCGCCGCTCGCGTTTGAGCACGCTTTCATACGTCACGTCGCGCAGAATGGCGTGCTTGAAGAGATACTCGCACGCGCCCGCGAAGGTCGAAGCCTCGCGCCGGTAGATCAACTCCTTGCGCCGCAACTTTTCGAGCGCGGCGTGCGCGTCGCCTTCCGCCAGATCGCTCCACGCGCCGGATTGTGACGCGCCCAGATATTCGACCGCGCTGTCCCAGAACTCGCGCCCGATGATCGAAGCGCGCTGTAGGATTGTCTTCTCCCACGGCGACAATCCATCGAGTCTTGCTTGCAGCACGCCCGTTAAAGTCTGCGGCACGCGCACCTCTACTAAACGACTCGCGTCCACGCGCCACTGTCCGGCCGCGGGCAGGATGACTTTCTGATCGATGAGCATCTTAATCAGCTCTTCGACGTAGAACGGATTGCCTTCGGCTCCGCCGACGACCAGCTCGCGCAGGGCCTGCGGGATGCTCTGCGCGTGGCGCAGGATTTCTTCGACGAGCTGGCGGCTCTCCCTTTTCGTCAGGGGCTGCAAAGCGAGCCGCGCGTGCGCCGCTTCGCCCTCGCCCCACGCCGGCCGCCGCTCCAGCAGCGCAGGACGCGCGAGCGACAGGATCATGACGGGCGAAGCCTTGCACGAACGCATCAGGTGGTTGACGAAGTCGAGCGAGCCGTCGTCGGCCCAGTGTATGTCGTCCAGATAGAGCACGACGGGCAGTGTGCCTGCGACCGCTGTGAAGAACTGCGTCGCGTAGTGAAAGGCACGGTCGCGTATCTGCTTCGCGTCATCGAGAATGCCGGAGAGATACGGGCTGCTCGAATAATCGAGGCCGATCAAC
>JAFBAJ010000722.1 GCA_019247865.1 Acidobacteriota bacterium | reverse complement strand
CGATCAGAATCTCACGCCCGGGCTGAAACGTGCCGTCGCCGTTGCCGAGCATCACAGTCATGGTTAGCGACGCGACGCACGGCGCAGTGAAACAGGCGATCTGATGCGCGAGGACGACATCGAGCCAGCCGTCATTATTCAGATCCGTGACGGCGATGGCCGGAGAGTCTGCGCCGGAAGTGTTGGGAAAATTGGCGGGCGCATTGAACGTCCCGTCGCCGTTGCCCGTCAGAAGCGAAAGGCTCGTGTGCTGCGTGTAGATCGTGACCGCCAGGTCCACTCGTCCGTCCGAGTTGAAATCACCTGCGGCGAGATCCTGAGCTTGCCCACCGACCGGATAATCGACTTTCGCACGGAATGTGCCGTCGGCATTCCCGAGCATCACCGCAGCCGTGTCGACACCTGTTCCAGCCAGATCAAGAATGCCGTCGCCGTTCAAATCCACTGCCACGTGATTGTTTCCGAGCAGAGGATAGCTCTGCGTCGAGAAAGCTGCTGACTGCGCCGACGCGCTCGCAGCAGCGCACAAACAGATCAGCGCGGTCAAAAAAAATGCGCGGATAAATCCAGCGCCCGAACATGGGTTCTTCATGATTTCGCCTCTGTAGCGCCGGGGGACGGGTTACAAAGTTAAGCTCTCTCGACCGAAACTGCGGTCGGTGGCAGAGCCGTGTTGCCTCCAACAGTCCGGCGGGCGAAAGCAAAAATACAATTGCCGCCTGTTTCCAAGCGGCAATTATAAAATTAGTTATGAGCTGGCTGGTGTTGTTTATTAATTCAACTCGATCTTAGCGCCCGCCTTCTGTAACCCGGCGATGAGCTTCTTGCGCGCATCCTCCCACATCGTGGAGTGCGCGAACTTCTCAAGCTGCTCCTGCTTGGATTGGTCGCTCTTGTAGGAATAGCTCACGGTTGACGCCGATTGGGCTTCAATCGTAAAGCTGCAGACAGGCGTGTTGTCCTTGAGGTCGACGACGAACGTCTCGATTCTGACCTGTCCCGGCATATATGTTTTCTCGTCCATGGCGACAGGGTCTCTCAAGTCCGCGACGCGATTGACCACCAGATAGCGGTAATCCAGAGCCGCCTTCAAACGGCTCTCCATATCTCCGGCCCTCTCGTCCAGAACGGTCGAGGACATAGGGTTCTTAGGCCCCGTCCACTGGATAGCATTGAGCAGCTCGCCGTTCGGCGCGATATCCATTTTCGGTTTCGCGTCCGGGTCCGAGAGGTTTTCGAACATCACCATTTCGGTGTTGTACGTTCTGGTCTTCTCATTGAATTCGATGGGCGGGCTGATCTCCGTGCATTGCTTCACGGCGTTTCGATTGCCCTGGGAGGGAAGCGCCCCGGCGATGGCCTTGAACTGCTCTCTCTTCTTCGCGAAATCGCCCTCATACTTCTTGAACACATCCGACACCTTAGGGCCGCAGCCGGTGTGCGCGATGAGCATGACGAGCAACAACAGACCAGCGATCTTCTTCATAATGTCTCCGCAAGCTAAAGATTGGAATGTTAGATCGATTTAAAAGGCCAGCTAACTTGATGCTGTTTCCTGCCGGGGCCACTTCCAGGCGTACCATACGACGAGCCCCGTCAGTGTGACCTCGATGATGCCGTAAAAGATATAGAACGCCCAGTCCCACATCGTAATCAGAATAATCAAAGTGTAGAGCCCGCCGCAGATGATGTTCAGCCAGCGATTCAGCTTGGGCTTTAACGCCACCGACAGGAAGATCATGACGCTCGGAATCGCCATCATGACGGAGGTGCCGACCAGCACGCCCTGTGTCACCGGCCCGAGCGGCACCATTTTTCCAGCCAGCATCCCTTGCAGCTTTCCCGGCATGTAGAGCGCGAAATAATCAGCATAGATGTAACAGAACATCACGCTCGTCCATAAGGCCGCGAGCTTCACCTTCACGTTGACCTTGATGTCCTCATACCTCGATGCCATCTGCTTTCTCCTCCCACCTGGAAGCATTCAAGCCCCACGCCAACAGCCACAGGCTCAGCGCCAGCTCGGCAATTCCGCCGAGCATCCCCATGTCTGGGAGACTGGCCGCGAGCGCAGGCGAAAGAGAGACCACAAAGCCATCGGCCACGTTGCTCAAGCCCCCGATTGCCATCAGTATTCCCAAGATCCGAGGTAGAAAACCAGACCTGAATATAAGATATCCGAGCAACAGCATGTAAATCCCGAAAAAGACTCCGCTGATGGTGTAGCCGCGCGCATGCATTCGGAGAGAGAGCAGCGCAAAGGCCTGCAACTGATTCGTTTCAAACGCGCTCAGATATTTAGTCCCGCCGAGGAAGACCAGCGGAGCCACATGGTTAAGGGAATTGACGGCCAGCACGGCGATGCCCATGAGGCTGAAGAGCGCTGCGAGCAAAGAGAGGCTCCTGCCCACCGGCTTGAACAGGACATAGAAGAGCAGCGTCACCACGACATAGCACACGAGCATCAGGAGGTCTGCCGCCAGACCCGCACGATACAATCCCTCATGCGCCAGAATATTCGTCGCCGTCGCCCCCGCATCATCCCTCACCACGAGCGCGCCCCGCACAAAGACCTCGGCGAACACGCCCATGATGATCGTGAGCAAATAGAAGCCGCCCGCCACTCTGGCCCACCCGCGCGGCGATGTCTCAACAGTCTGGTTCATCCTTGTGACCCCTCACAACTGCTCCCCACTCCGGTTGAATGAGCTGTTATGCCGTGTTGCCATCAGTAGATGACTACCTGCTAAGAAATGCTTCGTCGCTTTTGAGCCAGGACCTGAACTTCTTGACGCTCATGCGCAGAGTATGTGCGGCTAAAGTAATTGCTCTGTCAGTTTTACTCCCATCTTGAGCCTCTGCAGATATGATATTGCGAGAGTGCGTCTATTTCCCGACCGTCAGATTCCTGACGAAGCCCCAGTCGCCGCTGCCGTCGACTTTGATGTTGGCGACGCGTTTTTGGGCGATGACCATGTTGGCCGGATACCAGAGGGGGAGCATTGGGACGTCGCGGCTGACGATGTCCTGCGCCTGTGTGTAGAGCTGGCGTGCGCGTTCGCGGTCGAGCGTCTCCACGGCCTCCTGCAGGAGCGGGTCGAGCGCCGGATTGCTGTAGCCTGTGCGGTTAAAGTTGGCTTTGGTCATGAAGAGGTCTTTGAGAAAGACCGGGTCCTGGTTGCCGCCGACCCAGCGCGAGGTCGTCATCTGGTACTGGCCCTTCTTCATCTGGTCGAGCAACAGGTTGAATTCGAGCGTTTCGATCTCGATTGGAATCCCAACCTGTTTGAGATAGTTCTGGATGACGACGGCGTACTGGCTCGTGGCCGCGCTGCCCGCGGCGATCTTGAAGACAATCGGTTTCGGAAAGCGCATCTGCGGCCCGTCGCCGTCCGGGTCGCGAAAGCCAGCTTCGTCGAGCATCTTCTTCGCCGCGTCCGGGCTGTAGGAATATTTCTGCCCGGCGTTATACGCCCAGGACTCTTCCGGCAAGATCGAATGAGCGAGCTTGGCCTGATTCAGCAGCAGGTCGCGGATCAGGCTCTCGCGGTCAATCGCATAGGCGATGGCCTGCCGCACCTTCGCGTTATCGAGCGGAGCCTCACGCACATTGAATCCAAGATAAGTCACGTTCGCGCCGGGAAACTGCTGGACTTGCAGAGCCGGGTCATCGCCGAGTGATTTCAAAGTGTCTGGCGAAAGGTTGGTCGGCAGCGGGACGAGACCCACGCGCCCGCTCTTGAGCTCCGCCTGAAGCGCGCTCGCGTCGGCCACGACCTTGACGCGCAGGCTCTCGATCTGCGGCTTGCCCTGCCAGTAATCGGGATTGGCCGCGAGGTCAACCATCTGCTGCGTCGGGTCAAACTTCACGAACTTGAACGCTCCCGTGCCGACCGGCGCAGACGCCTGCTGTGCCGCGCTGCCGTTCGGGATGATCGAGATCGGCACGAGATTGGTCATCAGCTGCTGCCAGGGCTTGCGCAGGCGTATGACAAGTGTGCGCGCGTCCGGCGTCTCGATTGCGGCGATGTACGGCTGGCGGCTCGCGCCGGTTCCTTCGTAAAAGCTGGCCGTGCGGCCGGAGGTCTGCGAGTTGAGAATCGTATCGAGCGTGTATTTCGCATCCGCGGAGGTCAGCGCCGCGCCGTTATGAAACTTGACGCCGTCCTGTAACGTGAAGGTGTAGGAGAGCCCGTCGCTGCTCGGCTTGATGTCCGAGGCGAGGTCGGGCACGTACTCGAACTTCTCGTTCTTACGGACGAGCGAGTTGAACATCAGGACGCGGACGCGCTCGCTCGCGGCGTCAATCGTCCCCGAGCCGACCGGGTCAATCGTCGTGATCTTATCCGAGAGCGCGATGACGAAGGCATCGCTGCGCTTGCGGCAAGAGGAGCCGAGGGCCAGCAGCGAGAGGGCAGCCATGAGCAGTAGAAAGAGTTTACCAGCGCGCATCAGATACGGCCTCCGTAACTGTAATTGAGTTTGTGATTGAGCAGCTCGACTTCGTCCGAAAGCTGCTTGAAGCGCGCGGCGTCAAAGGGCAGCGGCGGCTGGACTAAAGACTTGAAGTCCGCGATGCGGCGCAGCGATTGATGCAGCCGCTCGGTCTTGATCCGGCCTTCGCGCGCGGACTTGAGGAGCGTCTGATAGCCGCGACGGATGATGTCCGGCCGCGAGCAGATGAGCAGCATGTCCTGTCCCGCCTCAAAAGCGCGCACGGCTCCTTCTTCGATCTCGCAGTGCTTGGCGATGGCTCCCATCTCCAGGTCATCCGTCACGACCAGATGCTTGTAGCCCAGCTCGTCGCGGAGCAGCGTCGTCACGATCGCGTGATTGAGCGACGCGGGCACGAGCGTGCCGCCCGCCACTCCCTGTCGAATATCTATGTTGGGAAAACCGCCGTGGCTGACCATCACGCAGCGCACGCGATCATCTTCGCGTTGAAAGAGCTCGATGTACGGCGCGAGGTCCTGCTGCATCAGGTCATCGTGCGTGAGATGCACGATCGGCATCTCTTCATGCGAATCCACCTCGCCCGCGCCGATGCCCGGAAAATGTTTTAAGCAGCCCAGCAGCCCCGTGCCCTGCAGGCCGCGCATGTAGACGGTCGTGTAGCCGAGGACTTCGCCGGGCGAGCGACCGTAGGAACGCGAGTAGAGCCCGTTCGAGAGCAGGTCGCGCTCGTCCGTCATAATGGACATGACGGGCGCAAAGTTCATGTTGAAGCCGAGCAGCCGCAGGACTTCGCCCGTGATGCGGCCGAGCGAGCGCGCGCCCGCCAGATCGCCGTGCTGGCGAATCGTGCGCGCGGCAGGCATCGGCGTGCAGATGCGGCGCAGGCGGTCCACCAGCCCGCCCTCCTGGTCTATCCCGAGCATCGGCTCGACTGGCAGGAGCGCGCGTATATCGTCGAGCAGCCCGCGCAACTGCACCGGCGTGCCGACGTTGCGCCCGAAGATAATCACGCCGCCCGGCTTGATCTCTTCGAGCAGGGCGCGCGTGTCTGCATCAAGCTCCGTGCCCGGCAGCCCGATATAAAAGAGTTGTCCGATCTGTTGTTCGAGCGGAAGGGAAGTTAAGGCTTCAAACATGCTCAGTCCAAAAAAAGCTCGCCTCTCTGTTTTAGATGATCCGGCTGCGCATGTTAAGGAGAATCGCGTGCGCTTCATCAGGTGTTAGGGTTTCTACATCAAGCCTGCGTACCTCGTCAAGCACAGTCTGATTGACGGAATCGAAGAGCGTGACCTGCGCGGCCATCTGCCGCCGCGCCGCGCGCCGCGCAGCCGTCCCCAGCCCGCCCTCTGCCGTCGCCCAGGACTCCCACGAGCCCTGCTCCTTTTCCTCTTTCGGCGACAGCTCTTCGGCGAACACATCCAGCTCGTAACGCTCCAGCCGCTGCAAGACTTCGCGTGCACGCGCCAGCACGGCGGGCGGCAATCCCGCGAGCCTCGCCACTTCAATGCCGTAAGACTTCGACGCGCGCCCGCGCTCCAGGCGATGCAGGAAGATAACTTCGCCCTCGCGCTCGGACGCAGTGATCTGGTAGTTCTGCGCGCCGGGCAGCCGCTCGGCCAGCTCCGTCAGCTCGTGATAGTGCGTCGCAAAGAGAGTCTTGGCCGCGTGCTCGCCCGAATCGTGCAGGTATTCCGAGACCGCCCACGCGATGGAGAGCCCGTCGAAAGTCGAAGTCCCGCGTCCGATCTCGTCCAGCAGCACGAGCGAGCGCGGCGTCGC
>JAFBAJ010000521.1 GCA_019247865.1 Acidobacteriota bacterium | reverse complement strand
TGCGCCGTCAGCTTGCCCGTCGGAACCAGGAGCTGCATCAGTCCGTAAGCGCGCGCCCCGGATGTCGCGCGCGGATTAAAGACAGATTCCTGCCGGATGAGCCCCGCGACCTGATGCGGGTCGAGCGAGCGCGCACGCGATTCCTGCGTGATGATGTCCCAGTAAGCGAGCGGATAGAAGACATCCCACTGCTCGCGCGTCATCTCCTCCGGCTTCATCTGCGAGTAGTCGGGAAAGCTCTTCTTCAGAGTGTTCAAAGCGCGGACGTTGTCATCGCGCGAGCGATAGATCTGCGCCAGCGCGAGATTGATGCGCGGGCTGTCGGGCGCGCTCTGCCCGGCCGATTCAAGCTCGTCCAACGCCCAGTCTTCGAGGCCGATGTTGGTCAACTGATCTGCTTTGACGATGCGCTCCTGCTCGCTCTGCCCGGCCGTTTCGTCCGCGACCGAGACGGACTTGAGGTTTGCGACGGCGCGTCCGACCATCGAGTCGGCCGGAAAATCCTGCGCGGGCACGTCGCGATTGCGCGTCATGATGTCAAGCTTCTGCTGCGCCAGATAGCCGTACCAGTTGGCCTCATAACGCGCCTGCATCGCCTGATACAGCGCGCGCGCCTCTGCGAGTTTCCCCGCGCGCTCGCTGTCGCGCGCAGCCCAGTAACCGGCGCGCCCGCGATTGTCCGTGTTGCGGTCGGCGTAGAGCGCCAGGTGCTCCGTCAGGAGGCGCGAAGAGTCCTGAAAATTCTTGGCGTCGTGCGCGAGCCAGGCCAACTCGAACTGCGCCTGCGCGACTTCGACCGCGTTCGGATAGGAGCTGATGGCCGTGCGGAAGAAATAGGATTCGTCGGCCGTATTTTTGGCGTCACGCGCCAGCTCGCCCGCGCGCACGAGCGCGCGCACGGTGAACGGGCTGTTAGAAAAAGCTCCGCGCATCTCTTCGAGCGTCTTGCGCGCCATGTCCCACTGCTTGCCCTGCGCGTAGGTCTGCACAAGATAAAAGAAGGCTTCGGCGCGCGTCTCGCCCGCAGAGGTCGGGATCAGATTGAGCGCGCTGGCAGCGTCGGCCGTCCGCTTGAGATTGACGAGCGCGATCCCGCGACGCAGTTGCGTCTGCGCGCTCATGGTCTGGGAAAAGCGCGTGAAGGCATCGCTGTAAGCGTCCGCAGCCTCTTTGTAACGCTTCGCTTCGTAAAGTTTTTCGGCGCGCGTGATGGCTTCTTCGGCGGTGGCGGGCGCTGTGCTTGAGCCGAGCCGCGCGAGGGCCGCAGCCGCTTCCGTACTTTCGATTGACGCGGGCGCATAGAAATAGAGCCTGCGATAAGCGGCCAGCGCGCGCGTCGCATCATTCGTCTGCTCGTAGGCTTTGGCTGTTTGCAGCAGCGCTGCGGCGTCGTTCTTCTCGCTGAGGTCTTTGAGGAGCAACGGCACGGCCGCAGACTGCCCGTCCTGCGCGGCCATCGAAGCATTTTGCAGCGCTGCCTCGCGCGCGCGCATCGAGGTCGGATAATCACGGAACAGCTTCTCGTAAGCGGCGCGCGCTTCCGTCCGGCGCGCGGCCCCTTCGAGCGCGCGTGCGCGCATGAGCAGCGCGTAATCTCCGAGCGCAGTGTATTTGCCGATGACGTTTGTATCGAGCAGCGCGGCGGCTCCGGCAGCATCATTTGCGCCGAGCCTGATGCGCGCGCGCAGGATGCGTGCGAGCCCTGCGACCTTCGTGTCCGGATAGTCCGATTCGATCTTGGCGACGACGGCGTCCGCGGGCAACACGCCGCCGCGCGTCATCGAGCGTAGCTGCGCCAGCGCCTGCGCCTCGCCCTGCGCCGAGCGGCGCGTGCTGCAACTCGCGCTCATCAGCGGCGAGATGGCGAGGCCCACGATGACCAGCAGTCCGACTACGATCAGAACCAGATGATGCTTGCGCAGATTAATCATAAAAGCTCCTAAAAACAGTGATGAGTGATGAGGAGAAAAGCTCTACGCTTCTCCTCATCACTCATGACTTATGACCTCTTTATTTCATCTACACTGAGACGCTTGAGCCGGGATAACCGTTGCCGAGTTTGGATTCGTCGCCTTCGGCCAGCGTGTTGACCAGCTCGTGATGAAAGTAGTCGTAACGGTTGCCGACCGAGGCCGCGTAGCGCTTGTCGTACATCTCGCGCGAACGATCTATGGCCTCACGCAAACGATCGTAGAGATCGCCTTCGGCGCGTCCCTCCTGGACCTTAGGTTCGTTATACAGCTTGATCTCGGAGACCAGCAGCCGCGCGAAGCGGCGCGCGCCGACGTGCTGCGGCCGCTCTTCATCGCTGACCGCGACGGGCAGCTCCGCGTCCGCCCCGCCGCTGTAGCGACGCGCAGTGCCGAGCGGATTTGCGAACTGAGCGGACGGCGCGGCGGGCTGCTCTTCGGCCGCTGGCGGCGGAGCTGCTTCGGCTTGAGCTTCAGCCGCCGGAGCGCTCGCGGGCTGCGGAGCCGTTTCGGCCGGAGCTGCTTGCGGCTCTTCCGGCGCGGCTTCGACTTCCGGCGAGGGCACCGGAGCCGTGACGCGCACGCGCGGCTGCTGCGGCTCGATGCGTGCGGCGGGGCGCTCGGAGGGCGCGGGGCGCGCGACCGCCAGCAGCTCGACGGCCATGCCCGCGACGCGGACGAGCGATTCCAGCGCTTCGAGACTGATGGCGTCGGATTCGAGCGCGGCCGAATCGGCGTAGAGGACTGCGACGGCTTTGCCGCGCGCGATGAGCGGGATGGCCGCCATGCGTTGCGGCGGCTCGTCGCCGAGCTTGGAGAGCAGCGTGTGGTTGTCCGCGTGGCTGCCGGGCGAGCCGCTCCAGGTCGCGCGCGTGCTGACGACATCGCTCAGAACGTTCTCGGCAGTAATCGGCAGCGAGATGTCGCGCACGGCGTTGTCGCCCACAGTGCCTTCGAGGCCGCGCGCGCGCCAGCCGATGACCTGCTCGTTCTTGACGACGAAGAAGGCCACGCGCGGAGCGAAAGAGGCCGCGCGATTGACGAGCGTGTTCAGGATGTCTGCCTGCGAGCGCTGGTCGTCCAGCTCTTCGATCGCGGCCTTGAGAATCGCCACATCGCTCGCCGACTGCATGTGTGGAGACTCGGCGGACGCGTCCTCGATGCCGCGCTCGTGCGCCGCGCGAATGTGCTCCAGGATAGAGACGCCGACCGGCGTGTCCGTCTGCGTGCTGCTGGTCGCGCGCTCCGAGAGACGCGTGAACGATTCGTTGAGCTGGCTCTGGAGCCGCTTGATATCTTCTTGCAGTCCGCTCAGGCGCGAGTTGATGTAGTTGTCTATGTCCGCGCGCAGACTCTTTTCCAATTCTTCGCTCGCCACAGTGTGTGTTCCTCCATTGATGGGCGCTGACTTTGAGTTGAGATGAAAACGAGGGCTGAAGATACGTCTTCGCGTGCCAGACGCGGCCTCTCTCGAATTATGGACGGCTGGGCGGAAGAGTGTCAAGAAATGGTTTTATTTAAGATCAGAATTAGCCACAGAGGACACAGAGAGCACAGAGGAAAGAATATTTTAATCTCTGCGCCCTCTGTGTCCTCTGTGGCTAAAAACTTATCGGAAACAGGTCTCACAAGGTTTGACACCCGTTCCGCCGCTACGTTATAACGACCCCTCTATCGCTTATGCCAGCTCGCATTCTGATTGCCGACGACTACGACGACAACAGGG
>JAFBAJ010000472.1 GCA_019247865.1 Acidobacteriota bacterium | reverse complement strand
ATCCCGGAAAGCCTTCGCCGAACGGCATGTAGAAGTGATACCGGCTATGTTCGCCGTGATGAAACCGATCCTGATCCTGCTCATACAATCTTTCCAGCTCTTGTAGCAGCTTCATCATCAGCGGGGCTGCGCTGTAGTTCGCCGGATTGCCGATTGCCATAAGTTTGGCTACCGCTTCTTCATATTTATCAGAGAGATAGTTGGCCTCTTTTTTGGCATCGGCAGAACTCAAACCTTCGACCTCCACCTGATATCGATAGATCGCGCCTTCGATCAGCTTGTCCTCAAAGTTATAGGCGCCCCAGACCATGAGGATGAATCCGGCGGCTCCGCCGATGCGGACCCACTGCGGGCCGCCGACCTCGATCACAGGAGCCGCGCCCTTCCAGCGCGGGGTGCCGGGCGGAGCCGGATAGATACTGAGACCTCCGTATTCCGGTCGCGCGTAGAACCCCCACCTGATGGACATATTTTCTTCCGTCCGCTCGATCACCTCTGGCAACAGGCTGTGAAAGAGTTCGTAGGCGTTATTCTTCGTCAGAGTAACGTGAAAATCCTCTTCAAAACGTGACCTGAAATCGGCTAAAAGCTCCCATTGGAGGTCAACCATGCCCATGAAGGAGACGTGGTCAGTCGGCGGGGCCGGTTCCTGCGCGACGATGGTATAGCTTCCCAACATATTGACCCACACTGCTGCAACGCACAGCCAAGAGACAAATCTTTTCATCACATCCTCCATCGCGAAAATTGGCGATTGATACTTTTCTAGTTCTGAACTCTGTAACCGCTGCTGGTAGTCATGATGCCCGCTGCTCCATAACCCGGATGGTAGTGCGTCGTGTTCCTGAAGGGAGCTGCCGCCAGCGTCTCATCCAGCGCCAGCTTCACGCCGCCGCCGTAGATATAATCGCGGGTCGAAGTCCAGGCTCCGGTGACATTGACGCGGGTATATTGCGTCAGCGGTCGGCCAAAGAGGTCTGTGAAAGTCCACACATTATTGTCGAGGCGACGGTTCTCAACTTTCACCTGTTTGTCGCTTGCCGTGTAGTAGATAAAGATGAATGGATTGCAATCCACATCTGCACCGGCCGCGGTCGCCATGCCGAATTGGTCCGTGAATCGATTCTGGCAGGTATTACCGAGAGGAGGAGCGGTCGCGGGCGGCGGCGGCTGATAATTCTGCGAGGGGATAAAATACTGGCCCCCGACCCGGACCAGATTGCCCGCGCCGTCATATTGAAAGTCGCCGGAGTATAAGTTTTGATCCGGTTGATACGCCGTCGCCTTCACTCCCGAAGTTGAAACCGAAGCGGGGCGAATATATCCGTTCGCATCTTTCGTCAGGTTGTCGGCGACACCGTTGGAGTGCAGCACCTGCGAGATCAGACCGTTGTCAAAGTAACCGATAGGGTTGGCCCAGCTCTCAGCCGAGCCATTCAGTGTGCCTTCAACCTTGGTGAGCAGACCCTGCGTGTAAGAGTATGTGACCTTGCGGTCACGACCGAGATTGCCGCTCCCGCTGGCAATGCTGTTGGGATAGCCAACCTCTTTGACATTCCCCAGCTCGTCGTAATCATAGGTCTGCGCGAATTTTTCGGAGGCGTGGACGCCGTCGGCGAGCTCCAGCTCGTAACGGGAAAGTCTTCCGTCTTTGCCGCCGTAAAAGTTCGTTTCGGTGACGACGGCAACCGTTGAACCGGCGGGCAGGTAGTTGAAACGTCTGGCCGTCCAGAGCTTGCCTGCTCTCCAATCGTTGACGCCGTTCGTGTCGGCGTAGGTGTACTCCTTCAAGAGCTTCGCGGTGCTGGCCTCCTGAATTCTCGTCAGGCGTCCGGCGCGGTCGTAGACGTAGGTCAGGTCGGTCAGATACGGCCTCTGCTTTTGGGCTTTGCCACGCGCATCAAACTGTTGAGAGTAACGACTGATGTTGCTCGCGTCCTGCGTGAGAAAGAGGAAGCCGCGCCCGTCGTAGCTGTAGCTGTCGCCGACCTGGGCTCCGTTTCTCATGGTTCGCAGCAGATGTCCGGCCACGTCATACTGGTAAAGCGTGACATCGTCCGGAGCGGTGTTCGCCACCCTCGGCAGAACGATGTCTTTCCATTTCCGCCCCTGCCGGTCATAGGCTTCAATTGATGTCTGGGGTTGCTCCTGAACCTGGCCGTTGGTGGGGTTGTACCAGTACCCGACCTGCTCCGTCCTCTTAATGAAGCGAGCGCCGGTATATTCGTAGGTCGCATTATGTTGAGCGCCTTCAGGAGGCGTGACCAAGCGCGCGCGTCCTAAGGGATCATAATTCGAGTAAGTCGTATATTGGGGCGTGTCGTTACTGTATTCGGAGCTATAAGTCAGCCAGCCCAATGCGTTATGAAACCGGTAGCGGCTGGGGCAGCTTCCGTCCGGCCGGCAGACCTGTTCCCACCAGACACTGCCGAACGAGTCCTGCACCTCAGCTTTGTAGGTCAGCAGCGCGGCTCCGCCATTCTGCTTCTGATAGATAAAGGTCTTCGCGTAATTAGCGGCGTCCGCCGCCACGCGGTAATACTGTGTCCAGGAGCCCTGCCCCGCCGATGGTTTGATCCAGGCGATGCGCCCCAGATTATCGTACTCGTACTGAGTGGCGAGCCCCGCGCTGTCGCGGTTGGTTTTCATCAGTCCGGTGTTCTTATCTACATCGCGGTCTATCACCTTCGTCCCGAAAGGAGTTCCGCCTGATGTGTAGTATTGCGACCCAGCCCGCGTGCCGTATTGATAGGCGTGCTGAATTTGATATTGGTCGGAGCCCGGCAACGGCAGCGTACAGAGGTTGGAAGTGCTTAGCGCCTGGACATCCCCGCCGTAGTACTGCTCCTTCACTCTCTGGCCCGAAGCATCCGGCGTGTAGACGACCAGTACGTCGTTGGCGCTGGCTGTGCCGGCCGGGTTGGATGACCACCAGTTGCGTTGCCGCCTGACGAAACCGGTATTGCGGTCGGAGCAAACTTCGATGACCTGGCTTGAGCTCCCTTCGACCTTTTTCTGCTTGAGGTAGAGATTTATCAGCCAGGGCAGATTAGTCGGCGGCAACACAAAGCCGGCGGAAGGATAGGTGCCGGTTGAAGCGTTGTAATCAACCGTTTGCTCGATCACATCGCCGCTGCCGAAGTTGCCGTTCGTCACCTCTTTGCGGAAATGGCCGAGGCCGTCGAAATCGCTCCGTTCTATTCCCGCGAATCTAACCGCGCCATTTTCCATGTCATCGTGATAAAGGACGCGCTCGGCGACTGCTCGGCGATTGAGGTTGATGACTTCCGGCGAGTTGGGGTCTGTGATTCCGTCCTGCTGGTAACGGACGTAGTTTGATCGCAGCAAAC
Source organism: Acidobacteriota bacterium (assembly GCA_019247865.1). Lineage (GTDB taxonomy): Bacteria > Acidobacteriota > Blastocatellia > Pyrinomonadales > Pyrinomonadaceae > JACMLC01. Next base: position 1,579 of record JAFBAJ010000472.1, on the reverse strand, counting down.
GGCAGTTACCACCGCTCGTATCACAGTCGAATTGCTGACTTGAGAGATAGGTGTTGCTGCCCGCATCAAACTGATCCTTCGTCAGCGGCAGAGCATAGTCCGAGCGATTCCATGACGCGCTGTTTGTGCCGGTAACGTTGACTGAGAAGTAGTTGACGGTCTTATCGCCCAACGGCGTCAACACGGTGTTCGTCATCTCTCCTTCGCTGGCGCATCTGGACGGATCGCCCGAAGATTTCACGCCCTGTATGAACTGCCAGACTCCGGCCGTGCCTCCGGCGATGTCGGTCAACTTCCGTGCAGCGACGCCGACGCTCGTGCGATAGATGGGAGCCAGCGTTGAAGAGCAGGCGGGGCTGGTGAAGTTATACTTTTGATATGTCCACTCCAGCTTTCCCATCGTCGGCAGTTGCATGCCGGACAATCGCCCGGAAGCGTCGGCCGAGGCGTTGACCGGATAGTAACTGAAAGTGTGCCTGGAGCCGTCGGGCGCGCTCACGCTCGTCAACAACGAGAGATTGATACTGGCGGAGGTCGCCGGGTCGTTATCAACATCAGAGCGGGTGATCGTTCCGGTGGTGTAGGTGAAGGTGTAGGTGGACGCGCCTCCTGCGAACGTGGAAAGCACCACCCGGTCTACCAGTGAAGAAAAAGCGCCGGTCGGGTCGGCCTTAAAATAGATGGTCTGCGTGCGTCCGTGATTATCTGTCAGCACCCATGCGTTGGGGGACGCGTAACTGATCGAGAGATAGTTGGTGAACCGATCCGCGAGCTTGACCAATCTCCACTCATTGTTAGCCAGCTCGAAAGTCCTCACCGTGCCGTCCGGCGATTCGACGATGGTCGTCGTCGAGCCCAGCTGTTGGAGACGATAGTATGTCCCATCGCGCGTGTAATAAACGTTGTCATCCGGCTCGGCCACATCGTAATGGAGGGTTTGATAGAGCGCGTGCAGTGCGCCGTCCGGGCTCACATAGATCCATTTGCCAAGCCCGTTACCGGCTGAGAAGGGGTCTATCAGTCTGCCCAAAGACAGGTCCCAGCCCGGCCCCGCGTTTGAGTTTTTATTAAGGTAAGCGGAGAGCACGGTAGCGGAGGTCTGCTTGTAGTCCCAGATGTTCGAGTTGTAAGAGAGGACCAGCTGATAGCCGAAGCCGTCTCGCAGAGGGTACCCCTGGCCGAGCGGAAGGGAGAGATTGAGATTGCCATTAAAGAGGTTGATATGATCCCACTTCGTGCGATCAAAATGGGCCTCGCTGCCATCTCCGCGCGCGAGGTCGGGATGAATTTGGGCAGCCGCCGATTGAGCTTCAGCCATCGAAGCAAGAGCGCCCAGACTCGCCAGAAGAATGACAACGATCCATAATTTTCGTGCTTGCATCAACGTGCTCCTTCTCAATTTTTTCAAAATATTTGGTTTCGCCCGACGGTTGAACACACGCCAGGGTCACTGCCAGTCACTCTCCAACGATGGGCCTTAAAGTTAAGAGCAGATACATCTTAGGCTCATGTGGTCTCACCGCTGCGACTCGCCGACGAGCCGCTAAGCTTATTGTTTCCAAATATTTGGAAATCCACT
>JAFBAJ010000277.1 GCA_019247865.1 Acidobacteriota bacterium | reverse complement strand
ATCCCGCGCGCAGGGCAGTGCGATTACACGACCGTGCTGGAACTCGACCTGGCGGAGATTCGTCCGAGCGTCGCCGGGCCCAAGCGCCCGCAGGACAGAATCGAGCTGCCGCACTTGAAAGAGAAGTTCGTAGAGCTTTTCCAGAAGCCCGCGAACGAGAACGGCTACGGCAAGTCCGTAAAAGATTTGGAGCAGCGGTTTGAGGTGCGTGTCGGGCGCAGCGGCCTGCGCGTTCTCAACGTCGTGGCGGGCGGCGGCGCGCAGGCGTCCGAGACCGTGCCGGTTGTGCACGAGAACAACGTCAGCGAGAAGAACACGAGCCCGCTCACCGAAGTCGAGATGATGAACAATCGTCCGACGCCCGACCGGCTCGAAGAGATTCCGGCGGACGAATTCCCAGAAAGGTTCGACGACCTGGGGCACGGCGACGTGGTCATCGCAGCCATCACTTCATGCACCAATACTTCAAACCCGAGCGTCATGCTGGCGGCGGGCCTGGTGGCGAAGAAGGCCGTCGAGCGCGGCCTGACGGTTGACCCGTCTGTCAAGACCTCGCTCGCGCCCGGCTCGCGCGTCGTCACGGATTATCTTGAACGCACGGGCCTGCAGGAGTACTTGAACCGGCTCGGTTTCAATCTGGTCGGGTACGGCTGCACGACCTGCATCGGCAACTCCGGCCCGCTCGACCCGCGTATCGAAGATGTAATCACGAAGAACGACCTCATCGCGGCGAGCGTGCTTTCGGGCAATCGCAACTTCGAGGCACGCGTGCATCAGAGCGTGAAGGCCAACTTTTTAATGAGCCCGCCGCTCGTCGTCGCCTTCGCCCTCGCGGGGCGGGTCAACATAGACCTTTCACAGGAGCCGCTCGGCAAAGGCCGCGACGGGAAAGAGGTTTACCTGCGCGAGATCTGGCCGACGCTCGACGAAGTGCGCGAGCTTTTAAGCTCCGCGCTCGATCCCGAAACCTACCGCACGCTCTACAGCGACTTCGCCGAACAGAATCCGCTCTGGAACGAAATCCCTTCGAGCACGGGCGAGGTCTACCAGTGGGACACGCAGTCCACGTACATACAGGAGCCGCCCTACTTTGAAAAGTTCGGGATGGACGCCGATAGGTTCTGCGACATCAGGGGCGCGCGACCGCTCGCCATCTTCGGAGACTCTGTGACGACCGATCACATCTCGCCCGCGGGCGCGATCAAACCCAAGTCGCCCGCCGGGCTCTACCTGCAACTGCGCGGCGTAGACATCGGAGACTTCAATTCCTACGGCTCGCGGCGCGGCAATCATCAGGTCATGGTGCGCGGCACGTTCGCCAACGTGCGGATCAAGAACCTGATGGTTCCCGGCACTGAGGGCGGCGTGACTGTCTTGCAACCCGTCGGCGAGCAGTTGAGCATTTATGATGCCTCCGTGCATTACATGGCGGCGGGCGTGCCGCTCGTCGTGCTGGCCGGACAGGAGTACGGCACCGGCAGCTCGCGCGATTGGGCTGCGAAGGGCACACGCCTGCTGGGCGTCAAGGCCGTCATCGCGCAGAGCTTCGAGCGCATACATCGCTCGAACCTGGTCGGGATGGGCGTCCTGCCCTGCCAGTTCAAGGAAGGGACGAGCGCGCAGACGCTCTCGCTGGACGGGACGGAGATTTACGATCTCGTCGGCCTCGAAGACGGAAAGGTCAGGCCGCGACAGGACGTGACGCTCCTGATTCATCGCGCGAGCGGCGAGACCCAGGAGGTGCCCGTCACGCTGCGCATTGATACGCCCATCGAGATCGAGTACTACCAGCACGGCGGCATTCTGCCGTACGTGCTGCGGCAGTTGATACAGCAGAACAGCAATTGAAACGTGGAGAAATTCGCGTAAAAGCCTTTGTGCGCCTTTGGTCTTTCTCTTCTTGCGTCTTTGCGTGAACCGCTGTTTCTCGCAAAGACGCAAGAAGAGAAAGACCGGAGGCGCGAAAAAGATTCCGAGAAAGAGGAGTGTACCCTGATGTCATCACCGCAACCGAGCGAATCAAAGACGCCTCGCAAATATCAACTTTTCATAGACGGGAAATGGGTGGACGCCGAATCCGGCAAGACCTTCGAGACGCCGAACCCGGCGACGGGTGAAACTCTGGCCGAAGTCGCCGAAGCGGACAAGGCCGACGTGGACAAGGCCGTCGTCGCCGCACGCAAAGCTTATGAAGGCAAGTGGGGCAAGATGAGCGCGCGCGATCGCGGTCGTCTGCTCTACAAACTATCGCAGCTCATCGAAGAGCATTCGCAGGAGCTGGCCGAGCTGGAGACGGCCGACAACGGCAAGCCGATACGCGAGTCGCAGTATGTTGACCTGCCGCAGGTCGTCGAGAATTTCGAGTACTTCGCAGGCTGGGCGACCAAGATCGAGGGCGAGACGATTCCCGTGCCGGGGCAGATGTTCAACTACACTCTGCGCGAGCCGCTGGGCGTCTGCGGGCAGATCATTCCGTGGAACTTTCCGCTCCTGATGGCGGCCTGGAAACTCGCGCCCGCGCTCGCGGCCGGAAACACGGTCGTCCTCAAGCCCGCGGAGCAGACTCCGGTCGGCATAATGGAACTGGGCAAGCTGTTTCAGGAAGCTGGTTTTCCGGACGGCGTCGTCAACTTCCTGCCCGGTTACGGCGAGACGGCCGGGGCCGCGCTCGCGGCACATCCGGGCATCGACAAGATCGCCTTCACCGGCTCGACCGAAGTGGGCAAGCTCATCGCGCGCGCGGCGTCGGACAATCTGACGAAAGTCTCGCTTGAGTTGGGTGGCAAAGCTCCGAACATCATCTTCGCGGACGCGGATATCGAGCAGGCCGTCAACGGCGCGATGATGGGCATCTACTTCAATCAGGGACAGGTCTGCTGCGCCGGCTCGCGCCTCTTCGTCGCAGCGGAGATCAAAGACCAGTTCCTTGAGCGTCTGACGGAGAAGTCGAAGAACGTCAAGGTCGGCAACCCGATGGATTCCGGGACGCACATGGGGCCGCAGGTCTCCGCGGAACAGCTCGACCGCATCAAGGGCTATGTTGACATCGCGCGCGGAGAAGGCGCGACGGTGCTGACGGGCGGCGAGCCTCCGCAGCTCGACGAAGAATTTCAAAAGGGCTACTTCTTCCAGCCGACCATCTTCGGCGAAGTGAAGAACCAGATGCGCGTCGCGCAGGAGGAGATCTTCGGCCCGGTCGTGAGCGCGATCACCTTCGAGAACGAGGACGACCTGCTCAAGCAGGCCAACGAGACCATCTACGGCCTCTCAGCCGGTATCTGGACGAAGGACATCACGCGCGCGCATCGCTTCGCCAAAGCCATCCACGCGGGCACGGTCTGGATCAACACCTACAACATGTTCAATGCCGCGTCGCCCTTCGGCGGCTTCAAGCAGTCTGGCTACGGCCGCGAGATGGGCCGTCACGCCCTGGCGATGTACACGGAGGTCAAGAGCGTGTGGATCGACCTCTCTGGCAAGCCGATCGGCTGGTTCGGAAAGTAAAAGCGGTTTGGTTAAATGGTACGAGCCAAAGCTAACAGTTAAATAATAAAGGGCGCGAAATAGGAGACATGTTAAATTT
>JAFBAJ010000648.1 GCA_019247865.1 Acidobacteriota bacterium | reverse complement strand
CGGCGCGGAGTTGGCTCCGTCCGAAGCCGGACGCTCGAACGTCCTGCGCGGCGTGCTGATTCCGCAGCTCATAGACGAGCTGCCGGTGCTGGCTGTGCTCGGCACGCAGGTCGCTGGCGGCCTCACGATCCGCGACGCAGCAGAGTTGCGCGTCAAGGAGACGGATCGCATCGCCGCCACCGTCGAGAACCTGCGCGCGATGGGCGCTTCAGTCGAAGAGCACGCGGACGGCCTGACCATACAGGGTCGCACGCGCCTGCGCGGGGCGACCATCAATCCGCACGGCGATCATCGCATCGCAATGGCCTTCACCATCGCCGCGCTCATCGCAGACGGCGCATCCGAAATCAGAGACGCGGAATGCGTCGCGGTCTCGTTCCCGGAATTTTACGAGCTGCTCGAATCGGTGTTGGAGAGATGAACAAGCCCAAACAACGAATCGTCCTGACGGGCTTTATGGCGGCGGGCAAAACGACTGTCGCGCGCGCGCTGGCTCATTATCTTGATTGCCGGATGGTTGACCTCGACGGGCTGATTCAGGAGAGCGAAAAGCGTTCCATCGCTTCCTTTATCCGCGAAGAAGGCGAGGAAAGTTTTCGCGTCGCCGAAACATTTATGCTGCGACTTACACTGGAGCGCGCGACAGGTTGTGTGATTGCGCTCGGCGGCGGCGCGTGGATGCTTGAGCGAAATCGCGCACTCATCCGGGAGCATCATTGCCTGACGGTCTGGCTCAACGCGCCCTTCGAGCTGTGCTGGAAACGCATTGCGCAGGAGAAAGAGCTACGCCCGCTGGCGCTCGACCGCGAGAACGCACACAGGCTTTACAGAGAACGCCAGCCGCTGTATGAATTAGCTGAACTTCATATTCAAGCGACAGAAGATCGCACGGCCGTAGAATTGGCCTTAGAGATTGCGAACAACATAAGGGTGACAGATGAGCAAGCATGAGACGGACGCGAAGGCTCTGAAATTAGCGAAAGAGCTGAAGAACAAAGAGAACTGGAAACATCTCGCGCGCTGGCACGGCGACGGCTACTACGAGTTGCGCACGGACGACACCGGCGACGTGCCCGTGCGTATGTTTCTCACGCCGTCGCTGCTGAACGACGCGGAAGACATACTCTATCGCCAGATCGTCAACGCGACGCGCTTTCCCGGCGTGCGCCTGGTCGTCATCACGCCCGACACACACTACGGCTACGGCGTCCCGGTCGGCTGCGTCCTTATCACAGACCAGGCAACCGGCGCGGTCGCGATGGGGCCGGTGGGCTACGACATTGGTTGCGGGATGATGTCTGCGCGCTCTGACGTGGAGTGGGAGCGCGCGACGCCGGAGAAGAAGCTGGCGTTCAATGCGGCGGTGATGGAGCGTGTGGCGATGGGGGCGGGTGGGAAGAGCCACCGGCTCGGGCGCGTGACGACAGAGGAGTTCAATAATCTGGTGCGCGGCGGCGCGGAGTATTATGTCGAGAAGTACGGCGCGACGTTTGACCGGAGCCGGGCTGAAAGACATCGCATTCCGGTGGATGATGAGTGGCAGTTACCGTTCGGCGGCAAGGGCAGGCCGGAGCGCGGGATGGATCAGTTGGGAAGTCTCGGCGGCGGCAATCACTTCATCGAGCTGCAACGCGCGGAAGAGACCGGGACGCTCTTCGTGCAGGTGCACACGGGCAGTCGCGGCTTCGGTCACGGGATGGCGTCGAACTATTTCGAGCTCGCGCGGGCAGAGCGGCCGCAGGAGATCACGGATATCGACCTCGGCTATTTCACGCCCGACTCGCGCCATTACAGAGACTATCTGAACGCGGTCGCGGCGGGCGGGAACTACGCGATTCTGAACAGGCTCATTATCTTCGAGCAGGTCTCGGACGCTTTCCGCGAAGTCTTCGGCGAGGAGCTGGAATTGATCTACGAGATCAGCCACAACCTCGTGCAGCATGAGCAGCATCCGCAGTTCGGCGAGGTGTGGGTGCATCGCAAGGGCGCGACGCGCGCTTTTCCGGCCGGGCATCCGGCTCTGAAGAACACTTTCTGGGAAGAGAAAGGGCATCCGGTTCTGATTCCCGGCAGCAACAAGGATTACAGCTATATCCTGCGGCCGTTGCCGGGGGCGGAGC
>JAFBAJ010000216.1 GCA_019247865.1 Acidobacteriota bacterium | reverse complement strand
TCTATAACATCGGCTTCGCCTATAACGACCTCGGACGTTATGCCGAAGCCCTGGCTCCGCTCCAGCAGGCCGTGCGCGTCAAACCGGAGCTGGCCTACGCGCACAGCGAGCTCGGCTACACACTGCAGAAGCTACAGCGTTATCAGGAAGCCGTGACCTCCTTCAAGCAGGCCATACGCCTCGACCCGGAGGCCGAAATCCCGCACTACTATCTCGGCCTCACCTACCTGGAGCTGAAAGATCGGCGGAGCGCGACGGACGAGTACAACATCCTGCAAAAGTTGAACTCGCAATACGCGGCCAAGCTCGACGAGGAGCTGAATAAGTAAAGCCGCTAGCCACAGAAGCCACAGAAGCCACAGAAGCCACAGAGAACACAGAGGGCACAGAGGAGGATAAAAAGTTTTCCTCTGTGCCCTCTCTGTGTCCTCTGTGGCTAATCTTTGCTCAAGCCACCCGACCCGGCAGACCTGCATCAGACTGCTCAGCCAGAATAAATTTTTGTGCGAGGCATATCTTTTCGCTCACTGCGCGCAATAACAATGTAGGAGATGCACGACGGACAGCTCTCCGCATTGACCGGCCGGAAAGACTTCATGACAGACGAGCAGTTGCTGACGGAAGCGAGTCGCGGCGATGAGGCCGCGTTCCTCGAACTGTATGAGCGTCACCGCGACGCAGTGTTTCGCTTTGCCTATCGCCTGCTCGGCTCCATCGAGCCGGCGGAGGACATCGCGCACGACTGCTTCCTCAGCCTGATCCAGCATGCCGAAAGGTTCGACCCGTCGCGCGCGAGCTTGCGCACCTATCTCTACGGCGCGGCGCGCAATCTGGCGATGAAGCATTTTCGCCGGACGGGTCAGGACGTGGCGGTGGATGAAGCGCTCGACGCACAGCTTCCGATGGACGAGTCCTTGCCGCTCGATCAACTGCTCGACGAAGAAGTCTCAAGATTAGTGCAGCGTGCGGTCGCAAGCCTGCCGCCGCTGCAACGCGAGGCTCTCGTGCTGTTCGAGTATGAAGAGTTGTCGCTGGCCGAGATCGCGCGCGTCGTGTCGGCGGATGTCGGGACGGTCAAGGCGCGACTGCATCGCGCTCGAAAGAGTTTGAAGAGATCGCTCGCGGGATATTTCGCGCGCGAGCGGGAAGCGTTGGAAGAGGCATGCCGATGAGAGAAGAGAAGATGTCGGAAGACCTGGAGCTTAGGGCTGCGCTCGCGCGCTGGGTCGCGCCGCACGCGCCCGCCACACTCGACGCGCGCCTCGTCGACTCCTTCCGCGCCGGGAATAGAGACAGTCTCCCTGAGCCAACACTGTCAGCCAACCAAGAGGTGAAGACCATGAAACAATGCCGGACCTGCTTAGAGGAGTACGCCGATAAATTTGTCTTCTGTCCGCTTGACGGAACAACGCTGAGCGAAGAGAGGAGCGCGGACGAGCCGCTCGTCTCTTTTACGGAACAGAGCGAGCCCGCTTCTCCGCTCCCCAGCACGGCTTATCATCTGACGATCATCGAGGACGCGGGGCTCGTGCGGCGTCTCTACACGGAGCTCGCGTCGGCCGCGCGCGCTTCGCAACTGACCTGGCCGGAATTCAAGCGCGACCCGCTCGGCTTCACGCGCCGCTCGGCGACGGCCTACGGCGCGATGGCCTGGCGCTTCTTCTCCAGCCCCAACGTCGCCATCGCGTCCCTCGCCGCGATGCTCTTTATGATGACTGCGGTCGCGGGGCTCGTCTGGCTCGACCATCGCAGAGCGCAGGAGGCGCGCGCGGCGGCTGAGAAGCAGAATCAGGATTTGGAATATCTGGGTCTGGTGGATATTCCGGACGAGCAGAATACGAAGGCCGGCGCGCCTGGATTGAACAAGGGGACGGGCGGCGGCTCCAAGCCCAGGCAGGAGAGGCCGGGCGGCGGCGGCGGCGGCGGACGCAACGATGAAAACCCTGTCTCGAAAGGGAAGCTGCCTGTCGCAGACCCGGACGTGCCTCAGGTGCGCGGGCCGGATGTGAAGCTGCCTCCGGTTCCGAATCCTTCTCTGCCGACTCCCGCGAGTCTGGATTTAGACAAGCTGCTGGCGAAGAACGATGACCGGCCTCTGCCGTACGGGATGCCGAACTCGACTTCGACGACGCCGTCGAACGGGACTGGCAGCGGCGGCGGACTCGGCAACGGCACGGGTCTCGGCGCGGGTTCAGGTGAAGGCGGCGGGTATGGCCCAGGTCGCGGCGGCAATACCGGCGGCGGCGACCGGAACATGGGCGGCGGCGGCGCTGGCGGCCCGGACGGCGGCACGGACTTCAATAAGGTCTTCAAGCCGAACGAGGTCGAGCAGAAGGCTCGTATCCTCTCGAAGCCTTCGCCGGAATACACTGAGGAAGCGCGCAGGAATCAGACCACGGGCACGGTCGTGCTCCAGATGGTCTTCTCCGCCAACGGAACTGTGACCGGCATCCGCACCGTCAGCGGCCTGCCGTTCGGCCTCACTGAAAAAGCGATTGCGGCGGCGCGGCGCATACAGTTCTCGCCCGCGATGAAAGCCGGGCGACCCGTCTCGCAGTACATACGCGTCGAGTACAACTTCAATATCTACTAAGAGCGGTCTTTCCTTTGCGTCTTTGCGCCTTTGCGTGAGCTTAAATTTTCACGCAAAGGCGCAAAGACGCAAAGAAGAGCGCAAGCCTTTTCTCCCCGCGCGTTCAATCATCGTGGTACACCTGAAATTTCCTTGTTGAGGAGATTGTTATGCGCCGTAAAATTTTTCTCTTGACCGCGCTCCTGCTGGCGATGTGCGCGGTGGGTCTGCTCGCGTTCGGACGCAGTAGAGTGGCTAGGCCCGCGCAGGAGGAGACGAAAGCCGCCTCTTCCGGCGCGCTGGAAGTGATCGACCGGAACGGGAAGTCGCTGGGCCTGTGCCCGCTCAAGCACACGGAGGTCAAAGCCGAGATCAGCGGCTTTCTCTCACGCGTCGTCGTGAAGCAGGAGTTCGAGAATCCTTTCAAAGAGAAGATCGAGGCCGTCTACACCTTCCCGCTGCCGCAGGCCGCAGCCGTTGACGATATGACGATGCGCGTCGGCGAGCGAACCGTGCGCGGACGCATCCTCCGGCGCGAACAGGCGCAGGCCGTCTATGAGGCCGCGCGCAACAACGGCCAGGTCGCCAGCCTCCTCGATCAGGAACGCCCGAACATCTTTACACAGTCGGTCGCCAACATTATGCCAGGCGAAAAAGTGACCATCGAGATCAGCTACGTCGAGACGCTGAAGTATGAGGACGGCTCGTACGAGTTCGTCTTTCCGATGGTCGTCGGCCCGCGCTACAACCCGGGCGCTCCGACCGGCAAGCAGGGCGGCGGCTTTTCGCCCGACACGACGCGTGTGCCGGACGCTTCGCGCATCACGCCGACGCCTGCGCCCGAAGGCACGCGCGCCGGACACGACATCTCTCTGGAAATAAATCTGGACGCGGGCGTGCCAGTCGATCAGATCAAAGCCGCGACGCACGAGATAGAGATCGAGAAGCCCACCGGCTCGCGCGCGCGCATCACGCTCAAAGACCGCGAGACGATTCCGAACAAGGATTTTATTCTCAAGTACCAGGTGGCCGGGCAGAAGGTGCAGGACGCGCTGCTGACGCACAGCGCGGGCAACGGCGGCTTCTTCACCTTTATCCTGCAACCGCCGGATCGCGTCACGGCCGAAGACGTGATGCCGAAAGAGCTGGTCTTCGTGCTCGACACTTCGGGCTCGATGGAAGGCTTCCCGCTGGACAAGGCCAAAGAGACGATGAAGCTCGCGCTCGACAACCTTTATCCGCAGGACACTTTTAATCTCATCACCTTCGCAGGCGACACAGCAATCCTCTTTCCGCAGCCCGTTCCGGCAACCAAAGAGAACCTGCAGAAGGCTCAGAAGTTTCTCGAAACGCGCGAGGGCGGCGGCGGGACGGAGATGATGAAAGCCATCAAGGCCGCGCTCGATCCGTCGGACGCGCAGGATCACGTTCGCATCGTGTGCTTCATGACAGACGGTTACATCGGCAACGACATGGAAGTCATCGGCGAAGTGCAGAAGCATCCGAACGCGCGCGTCTTCTCGTTCGGCATCGGCAGCTCGGTCAACCGTTTCCTGCTCGACAAGATGGCGGAAGAGGGGCGCGGCGAAGTCGAGTACGTCGGCCTCAATGACGACGGCTCGGCGGCAGCGCGCCGCTTTCACGAGCGCGTGCGCAATCCGCTCCTGACCGACATCAGCGTGGACTGGAACGGCCTCGCGGTCGCGGATGTCTATCCGAAACGCATCCCCGACCTGTTCGGAGCCAAGCCTGTCGTGCTGACGGGCAGATACACTGGCAGCGGCAAGGGCACGATCAAGCTCAAGGGCATGATGAGCGGCAGGGAATTTACACGCGAAATTCCGGTCGACTTTCCCTCCAATGAGACGCGGCACGATGTGCTGGCGAGCCTCTGGGCGCGCACGCGCATAGACGACCTGATGAGCCAGGACTGGAACGGCATCCAGCAGGGCACGGCCAAGCCCGAAGTCCAGGAGACCATCACGCAGCTCGGCCTCGAATACAGGTTGATGACGCAGTTCACCTCGTTCGTCGCCGTCGAAGAGATGACGGTCACGGACGGCGGCGTGCCGAGAAGAATCGACGTGCCGGTCGAGCTGCCGGACGGCGTGAGCCGCCAGGGCGTCTTCGGCGAAATGGATGAGGAGATTGCTCCCTCCGGCGTGCTCGCCCCTGCTCCGTCGCCTTACATCACGAACGGCCTCGCCGGAGGCACAGGCGCAGGCGGACGCGGCGACGGTCGAAAGATGAAACGCGAAGCGGCGAACAGGCCCGTGCGGAGGCCCACGACCGGGAAAACTTCTCAGATGCCAGTCACGAAGAACGTGAAGGCTGCTTCCGAACGCGTGGACGTGGACGACGCGACGGTCGGCCCGGCCCGCCTCTCGCCGAAAGAGCAGAAGCAGCAGGAGCTGCTGGCGAAGCTGCATCCGACCATCGCCGCGCTGATCGAACGCCTCGGGAATAAAGGAGCCCAGCCGGCGGCCGAGGAAGCGAAGTTCGTGCGTGACAACAAGGCAGAGCTTCAAATCTGGCTCACGGACAAAACTCCGCAGATCATCGCGGAGCTGAAGAAGCTCGGTTTTGAAATCGTGCTCGATCCGCAGTCCGCGAAGATGGTCATCGGACGCATCAGCGTGGACAAGCTCGCGGCTCTGGCTGAACTTAAAGCGGTAAGATATATCTCGCCGCAGATGTAAAGCAGGTCTCACGCAAAGGCGCAAAGGCGCAAAGAAAGACAATTAAGTTGTTCTTTGCGCCTTTGCGTGAGAATTCTTTTCGCAAGCTTGTTGCGAGTGCAGCGTTCTACTTCCAACTTGTTTCGGAGGTTCAACTATGCGACGCAGCTACGCTTTGACATTAATTTTAGTCTCTCTCCTGTTTGTGTCTGACATCTCTGCGCAGACGCAATCCATCACGACGACGGCGCGAGATCGTCGCTCGGTCAACATCACCGTCTACAACTCGAACATCGGCCTCGTGCGCGAGACGCGGAGCCTGACTCTGCCGACCGGGCGCATCGCGCTCAACTTCGCAGACGTGGCCGCGCAGATTCGCCCGGAGACTGTGCATCTGGCTTCGATGACGGCGGCGGATGCCTTGCGTGTGCTCGAACAGAATTATCAGTACGACCTGCTCAATCCGGCGAAGCTGCTGGACAAGTACGTCGGGCGCGAGGTGACGCTGGTGCTGCGCCGCTACGAGAACAACACGGAGATCCTGACGCCTGTGCAGGCCACGCTGCTGTCGAACAACAACGGGCAGGTCTGGCGCATCAACGGCCAGATCGTCATCAACCCGAGCAACATCGCCGAGACGCGCTTTCCCGACGTGCCGCAGAATCTGGTGGCGTCGCCGACGCTCGTCTGGGATCTGGAGAACGAGCAGAACGGCG
>JAFBAJ010000050.1 GCA_019247865.1 Acidobacteriota bacterium | reverse complement strand
TGCGACGCAGGGCGCGCGCAACACTCTGATCAATCTGGACAAGCTCACAGACAAGCAGCTCGAAGATCTGGAAGAGGAGTTCAGGCGCATCTGCGAGGAAGGAGACGGCGACGCGAGCACGAGCCAGAATGTCGAAGCCGTCGAGCAGGAGCTGGGCCGTAGAGAAGCCGAAGGAGATCGTAAAGAATAAAAACAGTTGAGAGCCGAGCTGAGGCTCCAATCTCTCTTTGTCAGGGCCAAAGCGCAGCCTCCGCGAGGAGTGTTGCGCTTTTATTGTTTTTGTCGTCACCGAATCGTTGCTGACAAAACTATTACAAATGCTTTTGTTCCCGCTTGCTAAGATATGGTGTGCTTCCCCGCATCAAAACAGGAGTTCGAGCAGGATTAAATTTTAAGTTACGGGAGTGGGCTTTATGGACGGTCAAAGTTTAAGTGACGAAAAACAGCCGGGCATCAGGTGGAACACGACCATCTGGATGATTATCTTTCACGCGGGCGCAATCGCCGGGCTCTTTATGTTGTCGTGGCCGGCGGTCATCGTCAGCCTCGCGCTGTGGTGGCTGGGAGGGAGTCTCGGCATCGGGATCGGATTCCACCGGCTGCTGACGCATCGCGGTTTCAAAACGCCTAAGGCGGTCGAATATTTTCTGACGCTCTGCGGCATGTTTGCGCTCGAAGGCGGTCAGATTCAATGGGTCGTGACGCATCGCATACATCACGGCAGCACGGATGCGCCGGGCGATCCGCACAGCCCGCGCGACGGCCGCTGGTGGGCGCACATAGGCTGGATCCTGACGGGCGTCGCGCAACAGCACAGTAAGGAGACGATGTGGCGTTACGCTCCCGACCTGATGAAAGACCGCGTGCACGTCTTCCTCAATAACTTCTATTATGTGCCGCTCGTCCTGTCCGGCATCATCCTGTTCGCCATCGGCGGGTGGTCGATGCTCTTCGTCGCGGTCTTCCTGCGCGTGACGATTGGCCTGCACGCGACGTGGCTCGTCAACTCCGCGACGCACCTCTGGGGCACGCGCAGGTTTGAGACGACGGATGATTCGACCAATAGCTGGTGGGTCGCGCTCCTGACTTTCGGCGAAGGCTGGCATAACAACCACCACGCGCATCCGACCGCCGCGCGCCACGGGCTGCGCTGGTACGAGATCGATATGAACTGGTGGGGCATCCGCACGCTCCAGTTGCTGGGGCTGGCGAAATCCATCAAGCTCATCAACAAATCGCTCTACGCAGTGCAGAGCAAGTCGGACGAGACGGCTCTGCGAAAAGCTGCCTGAAGAGTTTCAAAAAATAGTTTCACGCCAAGGCGCTGGTGACGCAAAGAAAAGCATTCTTGTTTTCCTTTGCGTCTTTGCGCCTTGGCGTGAGATTCTTATGTTTCCATGCGCATTAAGTCTCGACGGAAATCCATCGCTTTCTTTATCACGCTCGGCTCGTGTCTGGTCGTGCTGGCGGTGGTGCTCAATGTCGGCTGGATCCTGCTCAACTGGCGCGAGGTCGCGCTGCTCATCTCCGGCGTCATCTTCTTCGGGCTGCTGATTACGGGCCTCGTCCTCAACACCACTTTTCTAGTCCGCGAGATACGCCGCAACGAACAGCACGACAGCTTTATCAACGCCGTCACGCACGAGCTGAAGACGCCCATCACTTCCATTCGGCTCTATCTCGAAACGCTGCAAACGCGCGACCTCGAAGCAGAGCGGCGGCACGAGTTTTACGACATCATGCTGGCCGACACGGACCGGCTCCTGCACACGGTCGAGCAGGTACTGCGCGCGGGCCACACCGGCCAGCGTCGCAGACGCCTGCAACCTTCGCTCATAGACCTCGGCCAGATGACGCGCGAATGTCTGGAGCTGGCGCGGACACGTTACCATCTGGACGACGCGGCGCTCCAATTCTCGGCCGCGACCGGAGCTGGCGAGAGCGCGCACGTCTCCGGCGACGCGGACGAACTGCGCGCCGCCGTCTCGAATCTGATCGACAACGCCGTCAAATATTCCGGCGACCGGGTGGAGGTCGCGGTCGCGGTCGAAGCCGTGGACGCGCGGCGCGTGATGGTGCGCGTCAGCGACCGGGGGGTGGGGATTCCGCGCGAACAATTAAAGCGCATCTTCAAACGCTTCTATCGCGTGCCGGGTCGCGTCATGCGCCGCATCAAAGGCACCGGGCTCGGACTCTTTATCGTCCGCTCGGTCGTCGAAAAGCACGGCGGGCGCGTCTACGCCGAAAGCGAGGGCGAGGGCCGTGGCAGCACTTTCACGATCCTGCTTCCGAGGGCACAGGCGAGATGAGCACGGTCATCCTGATCGTAGAGGATGAGCAGCATCTGGCCGCAGGTCTGCGCTTCAATCTCATCGCCGAAGGCTATGAGGCTGAAGTCGTCTCGGACGGAGAGGCGGCGCTGGAATGCCTGCTCGCGCGGCGCGACGTGTATGACGCGGTGGTGCTCGACGTGATGCTGCCGGGGGTGGACGGCTTTGAGGTCGCGCGCAGGCTGAGAGAGGCGGAGCAGTTCGTGCCCGTCCTGATGCTCACGGCGCGCGGGCGGCCGGAAGACGTGCTGCGCGGCTTCGAGTCCGGCGCGGACGATTACCTGCCTAAGCCTTTCGAGCTTTCGATCCTG
>JAFBAJ010000758.1 GCA_019247865.1 Acidobacteriota bacterium | reverse complement strand
GGGATGACGCCGCTCGAACAGCTCCTCTCGGCGGTCGGGGCCGCAGCCGACCCGAACTCGCATGGCCGCCAAATGCCCTCGCACTGGGGACACAAGAAGCTGAACATCGTCTCGCAATCTTCGCCGACGGGGACGCAGTTCCTGCAGGCTGTGGGCTGTGCCGAGGCGAGCTATCGCGCGAGCCTGCTCGATGAGATCAAAGATAAGGTCGAAGGCTTCAAAGGCGACGAGGTGGTCTATTGCTCTTCCGGCGATGGGACGACGAGCGAGGGCGAGTTCTGGGAAGCCCTGAACACAGCCTGTAATCTGAAGCTGCCGGTCGTCTTCCTCATCGAAGACAACGGCTATGCGATCAGCGTGCCCGTCGAAGTGCAGACCGCTGGCGGCGATATCTCGAAGCTGCTCGAAGGTTTTCCGAACCTCTATCTACAGCGCTGCGACGGGACGGATCCGCTCGAATCTCTTGAGACGATGCAGAGCGCGGTCGAGTACTGCCGCGCACGCAAAGGCCCGGCGCTGGTTCACGCGAAAGTGATTCGTCCCTATTCGCACTCGCTCTCGGATGACGAGAAGTTATATCGCCCGGACGAGGAACGCACCTCGGATGCCGAGCGCGACCCGATCAAGCGTTTCGGCGCGCTGATCGTCGAAGAGGGCTTCATCACGCAGGACGAGTTGCAGCGCGTCAAGGATGAGATTGATCGGATGGTCAATGAAGCCGCCGACGCCGCGCTCGCCAGCCCGCAGCCCGCCAAAGAGACCGCGACGCTCTACGTCTACTCGCCGGACGTGGACCCGACCGCGAAAGAGTTCGACACGGAAGAGGGCGCGGAGCTGTCCGGCAACGCGGGCACGATGGTCGATCTCATCAATCGCTGTCTGCATGAAGAGATGGCGCGCGATCCCTCCATCGTCGTCTTCGGCGAAGACGTGGCCGACTGCTCGCGCGAGGAGAATCTGGAGAAGGTCAAAGGCAAGGGCGGCGTCTTCAAGGTGACGGCGAACCTGCAACGCAAGTTCGGCGCGGCGCGGGTCTTCAACTCTCCGCTGGCCGAGGCCAACATCGTCGGCCGCGCCATCGGCATGGCGACGCGCGGACTCAAGCCCGTCGTCGAGATTCAGTTCTTCGATTACATCTGGCCGGCCTATCATCAGATCAGAAACGAGATGGCGCTCATGCGCTGGCGTTCGGGCGGCGACTGGAAGTCTCCGGTCGTGATGCGCGTGCCGGTCGGCGGCTATCTCAAGGGCGGCGCGGTCTATCACTCGCAGAGCGGCACGTCCATCTTCACGCACGTGCCCGGCCTGCGCGTCGTCTATCCGGCGACGGCGCTCGACGCCAACGGGCTCCTGCGGACGGCGATCCGCAGCGACGACCCGGTGCTCTTCCTCGAACACAAACATCTCTATCGTCAGGCTTACAACAAGTCGCAGTACCCGCCCGACAACTTCATGATTCCCTTCGGCAAAGCCCGGACGGTGCGTGCGGGCACAGACCTCTCGATCATCACCTACGGCGCGCTCGTCAACCGCTCGCTCGTGGCAGCCAAGCAGGCAGAGCAGCAGGGCATCAACGTCGAAGTGATAGACCTGCGCTCCCTCGCGCCATACGACTGGGAGAGCATCGTGCAGACGGTCAGGAAGACCAACAAGGTCATCGTCGCGCATGAAGACTCGCTCTCGTTCGGCTACGGCGCGGAGATCGCCGCGCGCATCTCCGACGAGTTGTTCGAGTATCTGGACGCGCCCGTCCGCCGTGTCGCCGCGCTCGATACCTTCGTCGGCTACGCGCCGCAGTTGGAGGACGCGATCCTGCCGCAGGTCGATGATGTGGTGAAGGCGATCACGGAGTTGTATAGCTACTAGAAATTTCACGCAAAGACGCAAAGTAAAAACAGAAGACCGCAATCAGGTTGAGCCTGATTGCGGTCTTTCGTCTTATCTTCGTGCCTTTGCGTGAACCGCTTATTATGAAAACTTGCCATACACAGATGTATCGTATTGCTGCGCTGTTTCCGCAATAAAACCGCAAAAAAACAGGCTTTTGCACATGGCACTGTGCTTGCCATCAATTCAGTGTCAGACCCCGCGATTTTCCCCGTTAAGTTGAACTTTTAGGAGGAGAAGTAAATCATTATGAGCAGACGTTTGTTTAGCATCGCAGGTGCGATCGTGTTATCATTCGCCGCCGCCGGTCTCGCGCTCGCGCAGGACAGCGCGACGGTCACCACCACGCAGACCACAGCCGTGCAGAACGCTGACGGCACCTGGACGGTCATCGAATATCCGGTGGACAAAGAAGTGCTGGTGAACCTGACGCCGTCCGGCGACTATTCGGGCGCGACCGGCATCGCGCGGATTCATCGCATGCGTGACCGCACGATGATTAACCTTGACCTCAAGGGCATCACCGGCGATACCAATCTTTTCAATCTCTACGCGGTGGACCCGACGGGCCACGCGACGCTGCTGGCTCCGATCACGGTCTCGAATGGGACGGCGGCGATCAGCACGACGACGCCGCTCGACCGGTTCATGCTGGTGCTCTCGCCTGAGACCAATCTGGCGACCGTCACTCCGGAGAGCCGTGTCTTCTTCCGTAGCGCAGTGCCCGAAGGCTTTGCGGTCGTCCCGCTCGGCAGCAGCGGCGAGCGCGACGGCATGCCGGTCGGCGAACGCGTCGCGGCCACTTCGACGAGTGGAGCGACGGCCGGTTATCACGCGCCGATGCTCGGGATTCCGGGTTTCCGTCGCGGCACGGACACGCAGATGAAGATCAACTTCAGCGGAGCCCTGACCGGCTCGCGCGCCAACGTCTCGCTGGAGCCGCGCAAGGACGGGCCGACGACCATCAACATGCGTTTCCATGAGCTCAAGGACGCGCCCGCCGGACAGGTCTACGTCGTGTGGGCCGTCTCGCCGGACAACAAGTTCCAGCGCCTGGGACAGATCGTCAACACGGGCCAGCGCAACGAAGCGCAGATTCAGTCTGAAACCCAGTTCCCGGACTTCGGCCTCTTCGTGACGCTGGAGAACGAGTCTGCGTCGCCGGCCGGCGTCATCGTCGGCACGGCCGTCAAATAACCACAGCTTTAGCCTGCGCCTTGTCGTCCACAGGAGGATCGGACAAAGCGCTCGCTAAATAAAGAGGCCGCCCGGTTCGCTGGGCGGCCTCTTTGTTTTGCCGGGCGATAAAAATAGTTTGCCGCTCAGGCGTCAGGTGCTATATTGGTTTCAGCCGGTCAGGCGCGCGGCGACCCCGACGCTGCGCGGGCTCTGATGAACCGGCAGCCTGAGGCGGCCTTCATCGTCTCCCCGATGCGATGCAGGCTTTGAGAATCAACCTTCCTGACGGGTACGCGTCCCCGCGCCCGCGTTCACTGAAAATTAAAGCCATGATGAAACGCCAACTCCCCCTTTGGCTGACGCTTCTCTTTCTCGCCGCGTTCGCGGTCGAGGGCGTCCGTGCGCAACAGACAGACCTCCTGCCGGAGCTGGTCCGCCGCGTCAAGCCGGCGGTCGTGAGCATCATCACCTACGATTCGCACGGCGAGATGAAGATGACCGGCAGCGGCTTCTTCATCCGCCCCGGCGAGGTCATCACCAACCTGCACGTCATCGACGGCGCGCACCACGCCGAGATACGCACCTTCGACGGCAAGGGCAAGACCTACACTGTGCGCGGCATCAGCGGCGTGGACGAAGAGGGCGACCTCGCGCTGCTCAATATCGAGATGCCGGAGGCGCGTGCGCGTACTCTTGAGCTGGCCGCAGACGTGCCGGACGAGGGCGAAAAGATTTTCGTCATCGGCAATCCGCTGAGGCTCGAAGGCTCCGTCTCGGACGGCATCGTCTCGGCCGTGCGCGAAGTGCCGAGCCTCGGCAAGATCATACAGATCACGGCTCCCATCTCTCCAGGCAACAGCGGCAGCCCGGTCTTCAACATGCGCGGCGAAGTCATCGGCGTCGTCACGATCAAGGTCACGAACGGGCAGAACATCAGTCTCGCGCTCGGCGCGCAGCGGGTCACGGAGTTGAAGGCAGGCAAGCTCCAGACGTTCGAGCAGCTCTCGGCGCGGAGCAAAGAGAATCAGAAGGCCGAAGCCGTCTCGGAGTGGTGGTATCAGAACGGCCTGAACTCGCTCTGGCTGGGAAGGTACGAGAACGCGCTCGGCTACTTTGAGAACGCCGTCAACAAGAATCCGAATCGCGCGGAGGCATGGATACAGGTCGGCTACTGTCAGGTCAAGCAGGGCAAGAACCGCGACGCCATCAAAGCCTTCAAGCAGGCCCTCAAACTTCGGCCGAACTCTTACGAGGCTTATAACAAGCTCGGCGACGCCTACTACTACGCCGGAAGCTTCTATGAAGCCTTAGCGGCGTATCGTCAGGCCGCGCGCCTCCGCCCCGAATTCGCAGAGACTTATTTCAATCTCGCAATGACCTATCTGGAACTGGAAGACCGCAGCGCGGCGCTGGCCGAGAGCCGCATTCTGCAGCCGCTCGACAAGGGCCTGTATGAAAAGCTGATGAACGAGATTCAGCGGTAGGAAAAAGGATTCAGGGTAAAGAGATCAAATCCTTCCGAGCGGCAGCGGCTTCGTCCCAGAACCACTTACGCTCTTTCGGCTTTGACTCTTTACCCTGAAGTCGTTGAGCCCTGACTTTTAATATCTCATCAGGCTCACATTACCCGAAGCGGTCGAGATTTGTATGCTGCGCGAGCCGCTGCCGAGGCGTGCGCGAGCCTGTGCACCGGGGCCGTAGCGGCTCTCTTTGACCTGAATCGGAAAGTCCGTCCGGATGTCGCCCGTCGAGGTGGACATGGAGATGTCCGCATCCAGATTGGCGGGCAGGCGGACGTGCACGTCGCCGCTGGCGGAAGAGAATTTCATATCTTCAGTGCCCGTGAGCTGTGCGATCTCGACCTCGACGTCGCCGCTCGCGCTCTGCGCGCTGACCTCGCCGACGACATCCTTGACGCGCATCTCGCCGCTCGCGGTCGAAGCATGGACGCGCCCGTTGACCTCGTTCACCGTCACGTCGCCGCTCGCCGTGCTAACATTGATCTCGCCGCGCACGCCGTTGACTTCGATATTGCCGCTCGCGGTCGACACCTTCTCGATATAAACGTTGATGGAGCGCGGAATGCGAACCTCAAAGCGCACGCTCGCGTCGCAATTGCAGGGCGAAGGATAACGCACGCCCAGACTGATGCTGTTGCCGCTGCTGCGGTCTTCGACTTCGACCATGTCGCGGTCGCGCCCTTCCTTGAAGCCGCTGACGGTAACGACATCGCCGTCGTAACCGGTGATGTTCACGTCGCCCGACACGTTCCTGATGCTGAGCGAGCCGCCCGGCGCGAGCTTGTAGGAATGCTGGAACTCCTGCGCCCGCGCGGGAGTGTAGATCATGAGCAGCACGCCGAACAGGAGAGCGAGCCGGCTCCATACATTTCTCGTCATCTCAAAATACTCCTCTAAGGAATGATTCCAATTTTCGCCTTCCAGAGTGAGAACACCGCGCTGGAGATATTCGTGGCAGAAAATATTCGGCGGGCCAAAAAGAGCAGGAGCACGAAGGTCGAACGCCTCCGTGCTCCTGTGTTGAGTGGTTAAAAAAGTTCGCCGGTTCCGCTTACATCATGAACCCGAGGTTGGCCGTCGGGAAAGCATTGATGTTCGGGAAGACGAGCGGGATGTCCTGCGCCGACACGCCGTACCAGGAGGCCAGCGTGGCCGCGAACATGTCCACGGAAGTCGTCGGGATAAAGCGTCCGCGCGTATCCGCGTCATCCGGGCCGCCGTTGACGAGCGTCGGAAAGACCGTCCCGTTCGGGCCGGGCGTGCCGTAAAAGTCTCCGCCGCGCACCGAGCCGCCCATCACGAAGACGTGGTTGCCCCACGCGTGGTCTGTGCCCGAGCCGCTGCCCGAACCGTTCGGATTCAGCGTCCGGCTGAAGTCGGAGAGCGTGAAGGTCGTGACCTGCGAGGCGATGTTCTGCGCCACCGTCTCGTCATAGAAGGCCTTCATCGCCTGGCTGACTTCGGTCAGAGTCTGAACCTGCCGTGCGAGCTGGCCGGAGTGCGTGTCGAAGATCGCGTTGCTCTGCACATAGAAGATCTGGCGGCTCATGTTGAGCTGCGTGTGGAACTTCATGAGCTTGGCGATCTGCTTGAGCTGGTTGCCGAGCGGCGTGTTCGGGAACGTCGCCGTCAGGGCCGGGTCCGCGCTGAGCTGGTCGCTCACGCTGATGGCCTGTTGCGTCAGGTCGCTGGCCGCGCGGATCAGAGTCTTGTCCGGGTCCATCGCCCGGATCAGGTTCATGCTCTGGCGGCGCGCACTGTCTTCGTTGTTCCCGGCGGTGAAGCCGTTCAGCGCAAAGACCTGATTGAGCGGCGTCGGCGAAGGCGAGACGACCAGCGGCGTGGTCGCGTTGCCGGCCGTAAAGACGGTCGAGCCCGCGACGGAAGTGATGGCCGAGATGGCCGCGCCCGGATTGAGGCCGATCGTGCGATCCCCGATGCGCCCGCCCCAGCCGGTCGTCGACGCGGAGTTCGAGATCGACGTGCGATGCTGGTTCGATTGATCCGAGTGCGAGAAGAGCTGCATCGGACGCGGCGAGCCGGACTGGTACTGGGCTCTGGTCAGGGGCTGGACGAGCGTGCCGACGTTACAGATGACGGCCAGCTTCTGCTGATCCCAGAGCGTTTTCAGCTCGGGGAGATTCGGATGCAGGCCGTAATCCAGACCGATACTCGGCGGAGTGATCGGCAACAGCGAAGACTGCGGGAGCGCCAATCCCTGCGCCGCACGCGCCGCAGAATATTGAGCGTAACCCGCCGTGTGGTTCGGGACGACGGTGTTGTTGCCGTCGTTGCCGCCGTTCATAAAGATGCAGACCATGGCCTTGTAATCAACATCAGGCGCAGCGTCCGCATTCTTCTGAGCCATTGCATCCATCAGGCCGAAGTGACGAATGTTGGAGGCGAGCGCCGCCATGCTTAAAGCAGCGCACCCGCTCCTGCGCAGGAAATCTCTTCTTGAATGTGACATATCTTTTACCTCTGCACCTCATACTGCGACGAGGTCGCAATAAGATAAACAGCCGTTTGCGCGCGCTTCAAAGTGTTAGCGGTGCTCACGGCCTGGACGGCCTGCAAGATGCTGTTGCGCATGGCTGTGGACATCGAGCCGTGCATCATCAGCCGGTTGAGCTGGTCGACGAGCAGCCCGCCGGTCGAATCGGCGGCGGCCAGAGCCTGCATGCTCGCCATCGAGATCGAAGTCCCCGCCGTGATGTTGGCCGTGGCATTGACCGTAATCCCAGCCGTAAAGACCATCTGATTGACGAAGTTCGGACGCTTGAGCGCCGTGCCCGTCGTCAGAATCGCGTACTCCGGGCCGACCACGCTGGTGTTCGGCACGATGTAATCGGGCGGGAAGTAGTTGA
Organism: Acidobacteriota bacterium; assembly: GCA_019247865.1. Taxonomy (GTDB): domain Bacteria; phylum Acidobacteriota; class Blastocatellia; order Pyrinomonadales; family Pyrinomonadaceae; genus JACMLC01. The sequence goes on along the minus strand of JAFBAJ010000758.1, from coordinate 1,845 downwards.
AGACCGAAGGCGCATTGAACACATCCTGATCGAGCGGCTGCGTGATGCCGTTGATGACGCCGTCGCTGATGATCGTCCGGTTGATGGCTCTCGGATCGAAGGGCCGCAGGACGCTCGTCACGAAGAGAATCGGCTCGCGCAGCTTGCCGTAGTCCGGATCGGTCTTGATGTCGCCGCGTGCTTCCGGGTCGAGCAGGATCGCCGTCACGACGGCCCGCAGGTCGCCGCGCACGCCCTGTCCGTTGTTCTCAAAGACGGTGGCGACGCGTTGGATATAGGCTCCGGACGGGTTGCTGGTGACGAGTTGCTGGATCAGCGCCTTGCTGATGAAGGGCGCTACGTTCGGGTGATAGAAGATATTGTCCAGGGCCAGATTCAGATCTTCGTCCGGCGTCAGCCCGGCGGGAATGGTCGCAATCGCGCCCGGATAATTCAAGAGCGTCTTCTGCGTCGTATCGTGCAGGGCCGGATTCGCGATCAGCGGATCGAGGTAATTGACCAGGCCGGGCACGGATGACGAACAGCCGGAGTTACAGAAATTCCAGCCGGTAAAGACCTTGGTGAAATTGTTGACCGTGTCCTGTGTGTAGGTCGGGATGCGATTGCCCTGCGCGTCGAGTTTCGGCGACCCGTCCTTCTTGAGCATGTTCAGGCCGACCGAGAAGAGCTGCAAAATCTCGCGCGCATAGTTCTCGTTCGGGTCGTTGCCCGTGCTGCGCACCATGTCCAGGTAGTTCCCCATCGCCGGGTTCAAAGTGATCTCGTAGAGGAGGTCACGGAAGTTCCCGAACGCGTTGCGGTCGAGCACCTTGAGGTAAGCCAGCATGTGGCTCGCCTGCTGCGTGTCGCGCCCCGAAACGACGAGGATCTGGCTCAGCGCCCAGGCCACGCGCCGGCGGAGCTGCTGATCGTCGCTGTAGAGAGCTTCCTGAAACATCCAGTTCTGCAGCTTGTACATCGTGTAGTTATCTCGCTGACAGGCTGCATTACAGGAGGTCGGGATGACGGTCGGCTGCAGCGGCAGCGTCGGATAGGGGAGGGTCGAATAGCGCGCGTTGCCGCTGGCGTCAAACTTCTGCGTCGTCTGCTCTTCGATCCAGCGACGGATGCCGACTCTTCTCAGATGCAGCTCGGCCTCGTTGTTCGGGCCGAAGGTCGCCTGTTCGAGAAAGCGTATGGCGTCGGGCGAGAACGGGCTCAGCAGACGTCCCTGCTCTTCGCCGCCGCGATACTCCACCGGCTCGACCACTTTGGGACGCACGAGCGGAGCCGGAGTCGGGGTCGCGCCTTCGTCATCGGGCGGGCCGCCGCCCAGATGGCCGACCGGGAGCCGCACGCGATTGCTCGCCATGCCGCGCCAGTTGATGCGCACCAGCACATCGCCGACATCACCCAGTTCCGGATTGAGCCGGATGGTGACGGCGTAGACCCAATCCATTCCGGGGAGTGCGAAGAGCGATTCGACGGGCAGGTCATAGCGACGCCCCGCAGCGTTCTGCGCATCGGCGCGAAACGCGTTCGCGCCCTCGCCAGCCATCAGATTGAGGTTGGTCACAAAGATAACCACGCGGGCATCGGTGCCGGCAGGCCACGCGACCTGCGCCGCCAGAGGCAGGCGATTGCTTCGCCACAAATTAGGGTTCGCGGTCAACGCACGCGTCGAGGCTTCTTCGCTCACGAGCACGGGCATGCCGGGCAGATTTCGCGCCGCGCTGAGCGAGGCACAGACCAATATCACAGCACACGCGCACATCCAGCTTAAGAGGCGCATGCCTGAGCCAGCAGGAAAGTTCTTATTCATGAGACTTCTCTCCGTTGCGGGACACCGTAGCCTTCAGTTTAGAA
>JAFBAJ010000746.1 GCA_019247865.1 Acidobacteriota bacterium | reverse complement strand
TTTCCTTTGCGTCTTTGCGCCTTTGCGTGAGATTTTTTTATCTGCTCAGACAGAAGCTCTCGCCATGCACGATGCACGTCTCCGATTCCTCATGCGTATCAACCCGCAGAGATTTCACGGCGAGGAGCGCCTGCGTCGTGAGGGCTTTGCGAATGAGCGCTTCCGTCTCCGCGTCGCGGAGGCTGGTGCAGGAGTAGATGCCGACCGGGCTCACGCCGCGCGCGCTGTAGCCGTCAGGCTCTTTGACGATCCTGGTCATCAATCCCGCGCCGATGCTCTGGCTGGTCGCGATGGTGAAGGGCAGCACGAGCCGCCCGCCCTCGCGCAGGCGTTCGAGCCACAGCGTGTGCGGGTGCGTCACGCCGGCATTGATGAGCATCGCGTCGCACACGCCCGGATCGAGCGCCGCGCCGTCGCCCGCCTGAACTGAGACCTGCTTGTATTCGGCCAGATTCTCACGCGCGCGCACGGCTAATGAAGGATCGAATTCGCTCGCCAACACGCTGCCTTCGGCTCCCACCACCTCGGCCATGATCGCCGTGTAATATCCCGTCCCGCAGCCTAAGTGAAAGACTCGGTCGCCAGCTTTCAATTCAAGTGCGCTGATCCAGCGCGCGAGCGCGCTCGGCTGGCCGTTGTTGATGTCGCGCGCGGCGTCCATCACGACGACGACGTTATGATAGAGCTGGCGCGCATCATCCACAGTGACGTAAGCAGCCTCGCCCATGCCCGCCGCCGCCAGCGCACGCAGCTCCGGCGCTCCGACCTGCCACGGCCCCGCGCCGAGAAATTTTTCGCGCGGCACACGCGCGAACGCTTCGACCAAAGCCTCCGAGTCGAGATTGGCGACGAACCGAATCTCCTCCGCGTAGAAGCGGCGATAATCTTCCACGGTCAACATGTCTGATAAGATATTTCCGAGTCGCTGCGCCGGTCAACTAAAGTCTGGCATAATGCAGACTGGTTGAAGCCATGAAGACAAGAGCCGCTGTGCTATATGAGATGGGCGCGCAGTCGCCTTACGCGGAAAGTACGCCGTTGGTGATCTGTGAGGTCACGCTCGCGGGGCCGGGGCCGGGAGAGGTGCTGATCGAAATCGTCGGAGCCGGATTGTGCCATTCGGATCTCTCCGTGATGGATGGTTCGCGCCCGCGCGCTCTACCGCTCATTCCGGGACACGAAGCGAGCGGCATTGTGCGCGATCGTGGAGAAGGCGTCACCGCTTTCGCGCCGGGCGACCATGTTGTTTTCAGCTTCGTGCCTCTCTGCGGGAGCTGCCTCTATTGCGTTTCGGGTCGGGGAGCTTTGTGTCAGACGGGCGAGCGGGCGAGCGCCGCCGGAACGCTTCTTTCCGGCGCGCGCCGGTTCACGGATTCCAGCGCGCAGCCCTGTCATCATCACCTGGGCGTCTCGGCCTTCTCGCAATTCACAGTCGCCGCACAGGAATCATTAGTCAAAATCGACGAGTCGGTCGAGCTTGAAAGGGCAGCTCTTTTCGGTTGCGCCGTGATGACCGGAGTGGGCGCTGTCTTTAACACCGCGCGCGTCGAGGCCGGTGCTTCCGTCGCCGTGTTCGGGATGGGCGGCGTGGGCCTGAGCGCGGTGATGGGCGCACGAGCCGCCGGAGCATACCCGATCATCGCGGTTGACCGGCTCGACGAAAAGCTGATGCTCGCACGCTCTGTCGGCGCGACGCAGACGATCAATGCGGCTCAGGATGATCCGGTCGAAGCTGTCAGGGAAATGACGTGCGGCGGCGCGGACTACGTCTTTGAAAGCGTAGGCCACGAGGCAGTGCTGATTCAAGCGTACCAGTCGACCGGGCTCGGCGGCACGACCGTCACCATCGGTTTGCCCGGCCCCGAAAAGATGTTCTCGGTTCCGGCGACCAGCATTGTCTCCGAAGAACGCACGATCAAAGGTTCCTACATGGGTTCGTGTGTTCCGCGGCGCGACATCCCGCGCTACATAGAGTTGTATCAGGCCGGAATCTTACCCGTCGATAAGCTGCACACGCACACGCTGCGGCTCGATGAGATCAACGCCGGATTTGACCGGCTGGCGCGGGCAGAGGCCGTGCGGCAAATCGTGACCTTTTAAAAAGATGAGAGCCAGGCTATTTCAAATAGCATGGCTCTCATGTCAATCGTTTTAGTAGCTGTTGTATCTGGCCGCAGGATAGTCGTCGGTCGTGCCCCACGCGAACGCAGCCACCACTCCGTCAGATGAACGACGCCAGTAGAAGACTCCAGGCGTGCCAGTACGCCACACGGCCACGTCTGTCTTGCCGTCGCCGTCATAGTCGCCCTGCGCCGTCAGGTCTCCCGTCGTACCGAGCGTAAAGACGGAGGTCGTGCCGCCGTTGCTGTTCAGGATGTACCACGTTCCGTTACGCCAGGCGGCCAGGTCAGTCTTCAGATCGCCGTCATAATCGCCCGGCACAATCGTATCCGTCTGGACGCCGAAGACCCTTGACGACTGGCCGGAGGTCGTGTTCTTGAAATAGAAGATGGATTGAGCGCCGGCCGCACGCCCGACGACGTAATCATTCCTGCCGTCACCATCGTAATCGCCCGGAGCAGGCTTGTCGCCGTTCTGTCCCCAGTCCGTCCCGATGATCAGGCCGTTAATGCTCGAACGGTAATACCAGAAGCTGTGCGCCCCTGCGCCTACTCCCGCACGATAGACGGCCGCATCCGCTTTGCCGTCACCGTCATAGTCGCCGACCACGTGCGGGTCGTCTCCGTTCTGCCCGAACTGAATGGTGTTGAGCGTGCTGTTCGAGCTTTGAAGAATATAGAAGTAAGCGCCGAACGGTGGCCCCGGACGCCAGACGGCAATGTCCGTCTTGTTGTCGCCGTCGTAATCTTCCGGCACGATGTAGTCGGTCACCACGCCCCACTGCTGGCCGCGCTGACCGGCCGTCGTCTGCTGAATAAACCACGTATCATTGTTGCCGATGGCACGCACCACGGCCGGGTCTGTCTTGCCGTCGCCGTCAAAGTCTATGATGTGTTGAGGGATAATCGTCGGCCCG
>JAFBAJ010000577.1 GCA_019247865.1 Acidobacteriota bacterium | reverse complement strand
GCGTGCCGCAGGTCAAGCCGAACTCCGGCAACGTGACGTTCGACGGGCCGGGAGAGAACGAGGACTTCGGCCTCGAACAGGTGACCGGGAACGCGTCCGACCGCTACCTGTTCCGGACTTCGCCTTTGCGTAACGTGAGTTTGCAGCCGGCTTTCTTTCATAACGGCGCGTTCACGCGGCTGGAGGATGCGATCAATCATCACCTGAACGCAGTCGCCTCCGCGCGCAGGTACAGTCCCGCGCGCGCAGGTCTGGATCAGGACCTGCAAGGTCGGCCCGGCCCGATCCAACCCGTGCTCAATCGCCTCGACCCGCTGATCGCTGCGCCGCCGGTGCTGACCGAGGTACAATTCAGCGACCTCGTCGAGTTCGTGCGCAACGGCCTGCTCGACCCGCGCGCCAGACCCGAAAACCTGCGCAGCCTGATCCCTAAGCACGTGCCGAGCGGTCGTGCGATTCAGAATTTTCAGTAGGAGACGGAAAGAGAGAAATGAGCTTGAGACACAAAAAGATGTGGGCCGCGCTCGCGCTATCCCTGTTGCTCTGCTGCGCGCAGGGCTCGCTCGCGCAGAAACAGAAGGAGCAGAACAAGTCCGACAAGAGCCCTTTGCACGTCAGGCTGAACGTCACGGTGCTGGATGCCGACAATCGTCCGGTGAGCGATGCCGCGCGCGAAGATTTTCAGCTCTTTGAGAATGAGACGCCGCAGACCATCACGGAGTTTTCGACGCACGCGGGCTCGCTCCGCTACGGCCTCGTGATCGACTGCTCCGGCTCGCTCCGCACTCAAATCGACTCCGTCATCAAAGCGAGCAAGGCGATTGTGTCGAATACGAAACCCGAAGACGAAGCCTTTCTGTTGCGCTTCGTCAGCTCCGACAAGATCACGCTGGAACAGGACTGGACATCGAGCCGCGCGCAGCTCGAACGCGCGCTCGATAATCTTTACCCGGAGGGCGGCGCATCGGCGATTGTGGATGCGGTCTACAAGGCCGCAGAGCACATCGTCGAGCGGCGGAAGGTGGAGCGCATGCAGCGCAGAGACGCTCTGATCCTGATTACAGACGGGCAGGAGCGCGCCAGTTCTCATACGCTGTCGCAACTGCTCCAACTGCTGCGCGACACCAACCTGCAAGTCTTCGCCATTGGACTGACACAAGAGAACAGGAAACAGGCGGAGAGCTTTTTGAACACGCTGGCGAACGAGACGGGCGGGCGCGCCTTCTTTCTCAACTCCGCGTCGGAGCTGCCGCAGGTGACGAGCGAGATCACCATGGAGCTGGGCGCGCAATACCTCGTCGGCTACGATTCGACCAACGGCAAACGCGACGGCTCTTTCCGCAAAGTGCGCGTCCGCCTCGGCGATAAGCGCACGGCGCTGGCACGCCCCGGATACACCGCGCCCAAATAAAATTTTCACGCAAAGGCGCAAAGACGCAAAGAAAAGCAGAGATGCTTTCTTTGCGTCTTTGCGCCTTTGCGTGAGACTGTTTTAAGCCCGACCGGCGACTTCGCCCGTCTGTGTGTTGACGCGGACGACCTCGCCCTCTTTGATGAAGAGCGGGACGCGTACCTGCAGGCCCGTCTCAAGGGTCGCCTGTTTGGTCGCGCCTCCGGCGGCCGTGTCACCGCGCATTCCGGGCTCGGCGCTCTCAACTTTAAGTTCGACGTACTGCGGGAGCTGCAAAGCGACCGGCTCGCCGTTGTACTTGAGGAGCTGGAGGGTCGCGCCCTCTTTCAGGTAGCCGCGATCATCGCCGACCTGCTCGCTGGAAAACACGAACTGCTCGTAACTCGCTTCGTCCATCAGGTGAAAGCCTTCTCCGTCTGAATACAGAAAGGAGGCCGGAGCCAGTTGCACGTCCGGCTCGTCGAACTTTTCGCTGGAACGAAAACTCTTCTCCTGCACCGCGCCCGTCAGGAGGTGGCGCAGCCGCGTCCGCACCATCGTCGCAGCCCCGCGCGCCGTCGGCGACGCAAAGAAGACCTCCACCACCGTGTAGGGCTGCCCGTCAACCGTAATCATCATCTTCCGCTTGAGCTCGTTTGCGCCAACCAGTGCCATGTAATTCTTCCCTTTACTAATTTCTTTCGAGGATCGTGACTTCGCCGTCCACGACGCGCGCCAGATATGCGCCGTCGCGCATGACCCAGGCGACGCGGCGACCGCTCTGCGCGAGGCGCGCCCACTCGCTGCGCTTCTTAGGATTCTGCTCGATGAGAATCGCGCCGCCTTCGAGTTTGACGAACCGCAGGCCGGAGCGCGCGAACCTGCCGACGCCGCGCCCGCCGCCGAAGAGCTTTTCGAACGCGACCT
>JAFBAJ010000484.1 GCA_019247865.1 Acidobacteriota bacterium | reverse complement strand
TGTGCGGCTGCGCTCCCGGCTGCGTCATGAAACTCGAAAGCAGTGGAGTCCGGAGCCGCTTCGGGCGCAGCAGCGTTCGCGGACTCTGTGAGCCGCTGGCGGCGCGCATCGATCAGAGCGTGCCGGCCGAACTGCTTTTCCAGCATCTCCAGCGTATCGAGCGCGATGTCCGAATAGCCCTGCTCCAGATAAAAATCGACGCCTTCCAGCTCCTGACTGAGCATCGCCTCGCGCTGTTCGGCGGTGACGACGGGCGCGGGCGGCGCGGCGGCGCTCTCAGACTCTACGGCTTCCGCGTGGCCTGCGGCCTGATTGAAATCGAACTCCTGATAGCCGACCGGAGTCGACTCTTCGTTGGTGGCTCCTTCGCCCCAATCGTCGTTGAGGTCTGCGAAGGAGGCGGAAGGGTCTGCGGCGGCGGGCGCATCGGCGACGCTGTTCCATTCGAACTGCGCGGCCTCGTCGGCGGGCGGAGCCGTCGCCGGAGCCTCGTCGTTCATCTGGATAAAGCTCTCAAAGGTCGGAACATCTTCCGCCGTTTCGGCGAACGAATCGCTGCGCTCGAACTCTTCGGTCGCGCCGCCCAGCTCCTGCAGGCGCGTGCGGTAACGCGGCTCATCCGGAGCCAGCCGCACGAGCTGCTGGAGCGCCTCGCGCTCTTCAGCTTCGAGTCCGGCGGCCTCGGCCGCTTCGGCCAGATGATCGAGCGCGCCGCGCAGCTTCTCAGTGTCATGCTGCCACGTGTGCAGGCGGACGAGCAGCCGCAGGGCCTCCATCTGTTCCGGGTCGCGCGCCAGAATCTCATGCAGCAGCTCGGCCAGCGTCTCTTCCAGGTGGCCCGACAACATCTGCTCGGCGTGGCCGGTCAGCAGGCGGATCGCAGCCTTCGTGTCGTCGTTCTTGAGATAGAGATGCACGACGTCGACAAAACGCCTGAGGCTCGAAGGTTCTCTTTCGACGAGCGCGACGGTCGCGCGTTCGGCGGCGGGAGCATCCTCGGCCGCGATGTACGCGTGCGCGAGGAGCGACAGCAGCTCTTTATCATCCGACTGCACGGCCACAGCGCGTTCCAGCACCTCTGCGGCCTCGTCGGCCGTGCCGAGCGCGATGTGCGACGCAGTGAGACCGCTCAGGGCCGCCGGGTCATACGGCACGAGGCTCAGCGCGCGCGTGTACGCGTCGAGCGCTTTTTCATAGGCTTCGCGCTCGTGGAATTGCGTGCCCGCATGCGAAAAGGCTTCGGCCGCGTCCGCGAGAAAATTTTCGCGCTGGTAACCTTCGGCCAGCTTGAGGCGGATGTCTGTGTTGTGCGGGTCGAGGTCTGCGATCTTGCGCAGCACTTCGAGGGCTTTGGCCGCCTGCCCGCCGCGCGAGTAGGCGTCGGCGACGAAGAGGTACTGCGTGCGCGCGTCGATCATCAGGCCCTGCAGCTCGTAGAGCGGGGCGAGCCGGGCCGCGATCTCGACGTTGCCGGGCTGGAGGCGGTCGATCTTCTTGAACATCGCGATGGCTTTTAAGGCAAAGCCCTCTTCGCGATAGTGTTCGGCGACGCGCGTGAAGCACTGGATCGCTTCCTGCGGCTGTCCGGTCCGCACGAGCAGGTCGCCGAGCATATTGAGCGCGCTGAAATCATCAGGGTCGTGCTCGACGATCTGCTGATACTCTTTGATGGCGGCTGGAATCTTACCCTGAGCGAGAGACTTCTCTGCCGCACGCATGACCTTTGATTTATCGAAGCCCATCAGGATCCGTCTACAGTTTATGTAAAAGTCGGGTTGGCGGCGTTAACCGGAAAGCGGGGGGCGGCGCGTTGCCTGCTTCTATTCTCGCGCCCGAGAGGAACGCGCACCGTCAACGTCAGTTGTCAACTCCCGCAGCATTTGGGGAGCTGGAAAGTACGCTAACACGCGATAACGGCGAGTGTCAACGCTGTTGATTTGGCGCTAAAAACGGTCTCGCGCAAAGGCGCAAAGGCGCAAAGAAAGACAATGAAGCTTTTCTTTGCGCCTTTGCGCCTTTGCGGGAAATTC
>JAFBAJ010000466.1 GCA_019247865.1 Acidobacteriota bacterium | reverse complement strand
CCTTCGACGAGGCGCTGGCCGAAGCCCTTATCGCTTTTGACGATGTTCTGGCCGATGGGCACTGCGGCGCGCACGCCTTCGACCCGCGCCACCTCCGCGGCGCGCGAGGCGGGCAGCGTGAAGGGCTGATCGCCCGTAAAGCCGATTGTGCCGGAGGCGCGCATCATGATCTCCGCGCCGATGCTGGCCTCACGACGACCGCGCTCGCGCAGCACGCCGTGCGCGAGCCCGACCGTAAAGACTATCAGGAGCACGCCGACCGCGATTCCCAGCACGCTGACGAGCGTGCGCGCCGGTCTGTGCATCATGTTCGAGAAAACGAGGCTATCCATAATCTTTCTCAGGCGCGGGCTGCGGTCGGTCAGGTGGCGTGCGCCGTGCGGCACTGTGCGCCACGCTAAGATAAAGAGTCCGATGACCGTCCAGAAGACCGTGCCGGCTTTGCGCACCAGCGCGAGCGTGACGCCGGTCGCGGCGGCGTAGCCGAGCGTGCGCAGGACGATCTCGGTTCCGCCCTCGTACACGCCGATGGTTCCGGGGACGAAGCCGAAGACGAAGTTGATGACTTTGGTCAGCGATTCGATGACGTAGGCGGCCTGCACTTCGGCCCTGTAGCCGAGCATGCGGAGCGTGATGTAGACCTCCAGCACGCTCGACGCATGCGCGACGAAGTTGATCGCCAGCATCGCGAAGAACGCGCCGCGCCGGTGCGTGTAAAAATCATAGACCTTCGCTTCCAGCGCGTAGACCTGATCGCGCCGCGAGGTCAATACCTTAGGATGCAGCCCCCACGCTCCGAGCCGGTCGATGATCCACGTCAACAGCATCACGCGCCGCTGCGCCGCGAAGACCACCGCCAGCACGCCCAAAGCGGCCGAGCCGGCGATGACCAGCAGCACGTAGCTCACGACCGCGGGCAAGTCATAAGCCGCGAGCATCACGCACGCGCCGCTCAGGATAAAGACGCCGACCGAGAGGTTGTACAGGATATTGTCTACGACGAGGGCGGCCACGCCGTGCGCGAGCGGAACCCTGCGGCGCAGCAGCGCGACCTTCGTGGCTTCGCCGAGCACAGGGCCGGTGAAGGTCAGAAAGCTGATGGCCTCGCCTCCGAGACGAACGGCGAAGGCATGACGAAAATTAAAGTCCCTGTGCTCCGGCGCGACCGAGAGGCTCATCGCCATCGTGCGAAAGACGTGGCGCAGGCCGTTGATGGCGAGGATGACGAAGAAGCCGAGACCGATGCGTCCCAGCGCGTCGAAGATCGGCTGGATGCCGACGCGACGGATAACGTAGACCAGCAGCCCCAGCCCGAGCACGAAAGCGATGGCCTGGAGCCACATGATCGAGCGGCGCGCGCCGCTTTTCTCAGACGGCGGCACATCCGGAACAGCATCCTCTGCAAGCGTCTGCTGCGCCGCGTCTTCAGTCAAATGCTCTTCGCCAATCATCGGGGCGCGGTTCCGGCTCCTTTAGCTACAGGTGAAGGCGGCTGTCCGTTGGGCGCGCCTATGACCTCCTTGATGACCCGTCCGGGAAAGGTGCGAAAACCTCTCTCCCAGAGGACGGGCACGGGCGTCCGCTCGTCCTTGATCTGTCCCGTCAGCGCGAGCAGCGTCGGCATAAAGCTCAGGCTGTCGTACGGCTCTTCGACGACGGCTGCGCGCGGGATGCCTGTGCGCGAGCCGCCGGCCATCATCAGCGTCGAGTGCGTCGAGACGCGAAAGAATGAGCCGTGATTGCCGCCCGGATTGAAGCCGCGCACATCGAAGTTCCAGTGATTGTTGGCGAGCAGCAGCAAGTCCGCTTCGGCGACCACGCGCTGCCGCAGGTGAAAGCGGCGCAGCAGTCGCTCGTCTGCGCTGATGCCCGGCGCATCCACCTCAAGCCCTTCGGCCGGATGCCTCGCCAGTTGTTCATGCAATCCGATCAAGCCGTTAGAGTATGCCGTTTTGTGCAGCGCGCGCAACCACTCAACCTCCGAGTGCCAGTCGCCGAGCCATGTCTCGCGCTCGGCCAGAGCCGGAATGTTGAGCCCCGCGTCCTCCCACATCTTCAAAGGCAGCCCCGCGCGCCAACGCGCAAAGTCAAAAGTGATCTTCCCGCTCGCGTCCTGCCGTAGATGCTCGATGGGCACGTAACGGAAGCTCAGGCGTCCGGCCGCATCGTTGCGCGAGAGCAGCAAAGCCTGCTCCTCATCCCCGGAGTTGAGCCAGATCGGGTCACCGTCCGAATGCAGCCCGTCGGTCAACGACTCGGCAATCTCTTCGTGCGGAATACGCAGAGCGGTGAAGTCTATCGGATGATTGCTCACGCCCGGCTGCACGTTGTTGCGCACGGCGACCTCGTGCAG
>JAFBAJ010000415.1 GCA_019247865.1 Acidobacteriota bacterium | reverse complement strand
CGGCCCGGCGGCTTCTATCTCCCGAACGCCGCGCGCGAGGGCGTCTTCAAGACGAAGAGCGGCCGGGCCGAATTCACCGTCCACGCGCTGCCACAACACGAGCTGACGCAAGGGCAGTTCATGATGATGACCATACGCAGCCACGATCAGTACAACACCACCATCTACGGCCTCGACGACCGTTACCGCGGCATCCACGGCGGCCGCCGCGTCGTGCTGCTCAACGAGGAAGACATCAAAGAACGCGGCCTCTACGCCGGACAGGTCGTCGACCTGACGAGCCACTTCGAGGGACAGGAGCGCACGGCCCTCCGCTTCCTCGTCGTCCCCTACCACATCCCACGCCGCTGCGCCGCGACCTACTTCCCGGAAGCCAACGTCCTCGTCCCCATCGGCAGCGTCGCCGAGAAAAGCAACACCCCCGCCTCCAAATCCGTCGTCATCAGCATCCGGCCATCAGCGAACCCTTCGGCGGCGTTTGACCATGACCAGGTAGATTTAAAAGAGTAATGTCACGCATTGAGCAGCATTCATCTCCTTTACGTGAAATTGCCCTGCCGGGAACATGCTGCGAGGCGTGGTGTCTAACACCTCATCCGCGTCGGTTGGTTTAAAATTTCCGGGTAAAGCGGGCGGGTTATGCCTCAAACAACATTGGTGGGCGACGAGGGCTCAGGCACGCCTCGGACGCAGCGAGTTCTCCTCATGCTCCTGATTCTGGCGACGGCGTGTGCGGTCTTCTGGAAGTTGGGGTCGGGCAGTCTGGCTGCGTGGGACGAAGCCATCTACGCGCAGGTCGCGAAGGAGATGGCGCAGGGCGGAGACTGGTTGACGCCGCATTGGAGTTATCAGGTGTGGTTCGAGAAGCCGCCGCTGCTGATATGGGTCACGGCCTGCTTCTTTCGGCTTTTCGGGGTCAGCGAGTTCTGGGCGCGTGCGGCTTCGGCTCTGTCGGGCATCGGTGTGGTGCTCCTCACGTACTCGATGGGCGCGCGCGTGTACAGCCGGAGGGTCGGCTTGCTGGCGGCGGTCGTCCTGTTGACCGGCTATCACTTTTTGTCCTTCGCGCGTTTCGGCACGATGGAAGTGATGCTGACGCTCTTTATCTGTCTGGCTGTGGATGCGTACACGCGTGTGCGTGCGGGCCAAGAGAAGTATTGGTATCTGGTCTGGACTGCGTGCGCGCTGGCCCTGTTGACGAAGGGAGCCGGAGGGCTCATCGCACCGGCCCTGATCGTCCTCGCTGTAGCCTTCGACCGGCAAGTCGGCGAGGCGTTGCGGTCGAAACATTTCCGGCTCGGCGCGCTCCTCTGTGTACTGCTGGTCGCGCCCTGGCATCTGGTCATGTACGCGCGATATGGCAGCGACTTTACAGGAGAGTATCTGGGCTATCACGTCCTCGCCAGAACAACGCGGACGCTGGAAGGACATCCGACTGGCTATCTCTATTTCGTCGGGAGGCTGTTGGATGGGTTCTTCCCGTGGTGCCTGCTGGTGCCGTTCGCGCTCGTCTCCGGCCTGCGTGAGACGCTGAAGGGGGAGCGGCGCGCCGGAATTTTTCTGCTCCTTTTCGGATTGGTCTTCAGCGTGTACACGCTGATTCCCACGCGGCGACCGTGGTACATCGTGCCGCTCTATCCGGCGCTGTCGATTCTCATCGCGGCTTTGATAGTCAAGCTGTATCGCGCGGCTCAGGGGCGTGCGCTCTATCGTCGCCTCGTCGCGGCGGCGTGCGTGGTGCTGGTCATCGCGGCGGCTTCGTATAGCGTGCTCTCTCTGTACTTGAATCGGAGGGGCGACGATTCCGCCGCGCAGCTCGCGTGGCAGGCGCGTCGCCTGAGCCCGGCGGACAGAGAACCGCTCGTGGCTTTCTCCGAGGGCTCCGAGGCCGAGCCGTTCGACGCGCAGACACTCCTCTTCTACAGCGACCGCCCGGTCGAGCAGGCTTACGCCGATCACCTGCCCGCGAACGATGACGCGAAGAGATATGTCAGCTACTCAAAGCTGTCGGACCTCATCGAAACTTCGCCCGGACGAATCATCCTGCGTCAGGAAGATGTGCAGCGGCTCTCTGCGAAGTATGAGCTTCAAGTTCTGGCTCAGGCGGGCTCGCTGGTCTACGCGACCATCAAGCGTAAAGAGACAAAGGGCGAGCCTCAATAAGAGAACTCGCCCTTGAGCTTTGTGCTGATGAGTCGAACGTTAGCCGTTGCCGCGTTCAGCGCCTTCCGCTGTGCTGTTGGGCGTGGAGCCCGTGCCGCTCTCGCCCCCGCGTGATTGCGAGCCGAAGCCGCGGTTCTCGCTGCGTGCGTAGAGCTGCGATTCGCGCTCGTAGCGATCATCGTAGCCTGTGGCTTCGTTCAGATTGCCTGATTCGCGCCCGCCGCCGCCGGGCGTCGTGCGGTCATCGTTGAAACGGTCGAGCCGCCCGCCGCGCGACTGCGACGCGCCCGCCGAAGCGGCCTGCGCCATGTCGCCGCTCCCCGCAGAGGGAGTCGCCGCCTGCTGGTTGCTCTGAGACGGCTGCGAGCTGCCCTGTGTGCTCGGAGTCGAAGTCGAAGTCGAAGTTGACTCGCCGCCCGCCGGTTGTGCTGAATAAGCCAGACGCGCGCCGGAGCCAGCGCCTGCGGCTCCACCGCCGCCGCTATCTAAACGCTGGGGCTGCTTGTTCGAGAGGTCGACGCCGACCAGCTCCTTGATCTTGTTAAAGAGCGCGGGCAGGACGACTGTGCGCGCCGCGTTCGAGAGCTCGTCCATAAAACGGTTGCCCAAATCCGAGACCTCTTCCTGCAAGCGGTCGTAGGCGCGCGTCTCTTTGAAACGATCAATGAGGCCGGGTTTGTTCTCTTCTTCTTCAGTGGTGGTGGCCGGCGCAGCGTCGTAGCCGCTGCTGTAGGACGGGCGCGGAGCGATGGTCTGCTCCGGCGCGGCGGCCTGCGTCGGCGGCGTCGAGCGGACGGCGTATTCAGATGAGCCGTAAGCTCCGCCCGCCAGAGCCTGCGGCGCGAAAACGTTCTGGTCTGTGCTCGCGCCGGTGCGTGCGAAGGCGTCCGTCTCTTCGTAAGAAGGATAACGCGCGTCTTCGTCTTCATCGTCGCCGCCGAGCGCGCCGCCGAGGCTGTAGCCGACGACGAGGCCGACGCCGAGCGCTCCGACCGTCCACGCGACGGGACGACGGCGAAACTGCTCGCGCCAGTCGAGCGCGTCCGTCACGCTCTCTTTCACCGAGTTGTACTGCTGCGCGACCGTGTCTTTGATCTCGGTCACGGTCTGTGTAATGGATTCGCGCGCTTCTTCCATCCGGCGTTGAAGCTCTGCTTTCGTGTTCTCTTCATCCGCTTCGGGCGCGCGCGCCACTCCTAGATTTCTTTCTTCAGCCATTGCTTATCCTTTCTGAGTTCTTCAACGCTTCTGTGAGGCACCGGGTCAACTTTCGACAGCTTGCTCTTCATCAACATGATGAGGATGCCGCCGATCAGGAGATACGCCGCGCCCGTGATGATAAAGCCGAGCGCGTAATTGAGCGCCGGGTTCTGGAACGCGAACAGCGTCGAGACGAAGAAAGCGACCGCCACATTCACGAGCGCGAAGCCGATGGCCGCGATGACGCCGCCGATGGCGATCATCACGCCGCTCCTGACGTACTTATCAGCGTCCTCTTTGACCTCGATCTTTAAGAGATTGAGCTTCGTGTCGAGCAACGTCATCACGTCGTCGCCCAGCCGACCGAACAGCGTCGGCAGGTTCTCCAGTTCCGCTTGCTCGTTCGCGCGCGCGGGCACGGCCGCCGTGCTCCTCTCCAAATCAGTCATCGCCGCCTCCTTCCATGAGTCTCAAGTCACAAGTCCCATGTCCCAAGTCAAAGACAGATTCTGCGACTTGGGACTTGGGACTTTCCGACCCGGGACTTTTTTAACGTCTGCTGCCGCGAATCAAGAGTCCGAGCACGAGCCCGGCGGCGGCCGAGATCAGGATCGCCTGTCCCGGATTCTTGCGCGCATACTCTTTGGCTTCGTTGGCGACTTCGCTGAAATCTCTGTTCGATAGGTCTTTGATCTTATCGGTCACGACCGAAGCCTTGTCGGTCATGTAATCTTTGGCGGTCGAAGCGGCGTCCGCGATCTTGCCGCCGTACTCTTTGGCCGTCTGCGCCAGCGCCGCAGCCGTGCCGGTGCCGGTGCTCTGCTGGCCGCCCTGCGTGCCGCCCGTCGTCGTCAAGCCCTCGTAGGATGTGTTCGTCGTGTCGCGTGTGGTGCCGGCGTCGGTGTTGCCCGTGCCTGCGAGTCCGCTGCCGGTGTTTCCGCCGGTAGGTCTATTTTCTGACATTTGTAGTTTCTCCTTACTAAATTTAGTTCCATCCGAAACCGTTCGGATGGCTCGATCCTGGAGTTGATGATTCCTCTTCAGATGAATCGCACTCCGAAACAGTTGAGCAAACAACGTGCCGACGGGCCGGCCCTGACGACTTTGCCTTGAGAGCTGCGAAAATAAGCCCCCGGACGCTCCGGCGCGTGCCCGCTCACCCCTCCATCTTTTGTTGCGAAAAGGTACGCGTAAAGATACTGCAAAGGTCGGGAACAATACAACCTCCCGGCGCATGAAAGAGGCCCTGCGGCCCCTAAATTTTTGCAACCGGAGCCCGCTTGACATCGTTTAGGGGAGATGGTAAGTAAGTACTTACTTTTATCCTGTTGAGAGAACGGAAGACAGATTTCATTGAGTAAACAACCGGTCGTGACGGACGACAAGCTGCCGCAGGTCGCGGTCTCAGCGCGGATGGCGGGCGAGGAGCGGCGGCTCCAGATCCTGCGCATCGCCGTGCGCCTCTTTTCGCAGCGCGGCTTTCGCGGCACGACCACCAAAGAGATCGCGCAGGCCGCGGGCGTCTCCGAGGCGATGGTCTTCCGCCACTTCGCCACCAAGCAGGAGCTGTATGCAGCGATCCTCGATCACAAGGCATGCGCCGGAGAGCAGTTTCAGGATCCGCGCGTGATGCTCGAAGAGGCCGTGCGCCGGAAGGACGACCGCGCGGTCTTCGAGACACTGGCCTGCAAAGCCTTAGAGCATCATGATCGCGACCCGGAGTTTCAGCGTCTGCTCCTCCATTCCGCGCTCGAAGAGCACGAGCTGGCGCAGATGTTCTGGGGGCGCACAGTCCTGCAGGTCTACGAATTCTTAGGCGCGTACATACGCGAGCGGCAGCAGGACGGAGCGTTCCGCGACCTTAGTCCGAACGTCGTCGTGCGCGCACTGCTCGGCATGATCATACATCATTCGCTCAACAACAATTTATGGGACAAGCAGCGCACGCTGATCGACATCTCGAACGAACAGGCGGCGCGGGAATTCACAGATATTTTATTGAACGGCCTCCTGACGAGCGGCAATGCTCGCACGGCCCCTAAAAAGAGAAAGAAATGAGCTCTCCTCGGCACTTGAAATTAATAGCCCTCGCGCTCGCACTCGTCAGCCTGTCGCTCTTCGCGACGGCTTGCAACAGGTCGAAGGCGCAGACCAACCAGGCCGACCGGAACACTGCTCCGGCGCAGCCGGTCGTGGTGCAGGTGACGACGGCTCCGGCCGTCTCGCGCCAGCTCCCGCGCTTCTTTGAAGCGACGGGCAGCCTCGCGGCGGACGAGCAGACGGATGTCGCTCCGGCCGTGGCTGGCAAAGTCATCGCGGTCGGCGTTGACCTCGGCAGCTACGTCCAGCAGGGCGCGATGCTCGTCCGGCTCGACGACCGTGACGCGCGGATTCGTTTGGAGCAGGCGACGGCGCAGGTCGCGCAGGCTCAATCGGCCGTGCGCCAGGCGGAAGCGCGTATCGGCCTGCGCTCCGGCCAGCAATTCGATCCGAGCAATGTGGCGGAAGTGCGCTCGGCGCGCGTCGCACTCGATCTGGCGGAGAAGAACCTGCGTCGCTTTGAGAAGCTGATCGAGACGGGCGATGTCTCGCGCTCGGCCTACGACCAGCAGCGCGCGCAGCGCGACCAGTTGCAGGAGCAGTACGAGGCTCAACTGACACAGGCGCGTCAGAACTACGCCGCCGTGCAGACCGCGCGCTCGGCCGTGGATGCTGCGAAGACGCAGGTCACGCAGGCGCGCAAGGCGATTGCGGATGCGGTCGTGATGGCTCCGATGAGCGGCTACGTTTCAGACCGTCCGACGGCGGTCGGCGAGTACGTCACGACTTCGAGCAAGGTCGCAACCATCGTCCGCCCCAATCCTTTGCGAATGAAGATAGACATTCCCGAACAGGCGATCAGCGAAGTCAAGGTCGGCCAGAGCGTCTCGCTCGCTGTGAGCGCCTATCCCGACCGCACCTTTAACGGGAGGGTCGCTCGCGTCTCGCCGAGCATCACCGCGACCTCGCGCACGCTGACCGTCGAGGCGGAGGTCGAGAACGGCGACAACACGCTCAAGCCCGGACAGTTCGCGACCGTCCGCATTCTGCTGCCGCAGAGCGCGCCGGCCGTGCTCATTCCGGCGCGTGCCGTGCGGACTGAAGCAGGCTCCAGCCGCGTCTTCATCATCAAGGACGGACGCGCGCAGCAGCGCCTCGTCCAACTCGGACAGGCCGAAGGCGATCTGATCGAAGTCAAAACCGGCGTCGCGGCCGACGAGCCGGTCGCGACCAGCAACGTGGAGATGTTGAGCGACGGGATGACGGTTACTCAATAAGTCTCAAGTCCCAGGTCCCAAGTCGAAAGCTTTTGACTTGGGGCCTGGGACTTGAGACCTGGGACTTGAATTATGCAAAAGCTTGCTGAAATTTGTGTTCGCCGTCCGGTCTTCGCGACGATGCTGATTCTGGCCCTGACGGTGGTCGGCATCTTCTCGTTCTTCTCGCTGGGCGTGGACCTCTTTCCTAAGATCGACCTGCCGACGATCACTGTCACGGTCGTCAATCCGGGCTCGTCGCCGCAGGAGATCGAGACCGAGATCACCGACAAGGTCGAAGGCGCGGTCAACACCATCAGCGGCATAGACGAGCTGCGCTCGACCTCTGTCGAAGGCGTCTCGCAGGTCTTCATCACGTTCCTCCTGGAGAAGAACGCTGATGTCGCCGCGCAGGAGGTGCGCAGCAAGGTCGAACTGGTCGTGCCTGACCTGCCCGACACAGCCGAAAAGCCTGTCGTCCAGAAGCTCGACACGGACGCCGCGCCGGTGCTGCGCATCGCCGTCTCCGCGCCGCGCTCTCTGCGCGAAGTGACGGACATCGCCGACAAGCAGATCAAGCAGCGCATTGAAGCCATCAACGGCGTCGGACAGGTCGAGATCATCGGCGGCCGCGAGCGCGAGATACAGGTCTGGGTCGACCCGGACAAGATGCGCGCCTACAACGTCACGGTCGCGCAGGTCGCGGACGCTGTCCGCCTGCAGAACATGGAAGTGCCGGGCGGGCGCGTCGACGAAGGCACGCGCGAGCTGACCGTACGCACGATGGGACGCATCACGAATCCGGCGGAGTTTAACAATCTGGTCGTCGGCTCGCGCGGCGACTACACGGTCAAGATCAGCGACATCGGCTACGTCGAGGACGGGGCCGAAGAGCAGCGCACGCAGGCGACGCTCAACGGCCAGCCTGCCGTCACGCTCGTCGTTGCGAAACAGTCGGGACAGAACACGGTCGCGGTGGCGGACGAGGTCAAAGCGCGTCTCAACGAGATCGCGCCGACGTTGCCCGCAGGCTTTCACATGGAGATCGTCGGCGACCAGTCGACGTATATCAAAGCCTCGCTCGAAGCCATCGAGACGCACCTCATCGAGGGCGGCATCCTCGCGGCCATCGTCGTCTTTATCTTTCTCTGGAGCCTGCGCTCGACCTTCATCGCGGCCATCGCCATTCCGACCTCGCTCATCGCGACCTTCGGGCTGATGCTGTGGATGGGCTTTACGCTCAACAACATCACGATGCTGGCGCTGACCCTGATGGTCGGAATTGTGATTGACGACGCGATCGTGGTCCTGGAGAACATCTTTCGCTTCATCGAAGAGAAGGGAATGCCGCCGTTTCAGGCGGCGATTGAGGGGACGAAGGAGATCGGTCTCGCGGTCATGGCGACGACGCTCTCGCTGCTCGCGGTGTTCCTGCCGGTCGGATTTATGGGCGGCATCGTCGGTCGCTTCATGTCGTCGTTCGGACTGACTTCGAGCTTCGCGGTCGCAGTCTCTTTGATCGTCTCGTTCACGCTGACGCCGATGCTCGCGGCGCGTCTCATCAAGCGCAAGGAAGACCCGTTGCCCGCAAGCATCGGGAGCGAGCCTTCGGAGGGCGATGCGTCCGTCGCGCTGGCGAACGAGTCGCGGGTCGTGGCGGCTGAGAGCGATGCTGAAAAGAATGTCTTTGACGATGAGAGCCGCGCGAGCGAGGCTCTGCCGCCGCAGGAGCAACGCTCAAACGACTCGAAGGACTCACGCTTCTATCGTCCGATAGATCGCACTTACACGTGGATGCTCAAGTGGTCGATGGCTCATCGCTGGGCGATCATCCTGATGTGCGTCGCCGTCATCATCAGCATCGTCCCGCTCTTCATGTTCGTCGGCAAGAACTTTCTGCCGGTCGACGATCAATCGCAGTTCGAGATCAGCGTCCGCGCGCCCGAGGGCTACACGCTCGCGGCGACGAGCGAGCTGGTCGAGCGCATCGCCAAAGACCTGCACGACAGGAACAAGTTTCCCGGCGTGACCGACACGCTGATCACCATCGGCGGCGGCCAGCAACAGCAGGTCAACAGCGCCTCGATCTACGTCAAGATGCTGCCGATCGAGGAGCGCACAGAGTCGCAGGAAGCCGAGATGGTCAAGGCGCGCGAGCTGCTCAAGAACTATCCTAAGGAGCTGCGCACGAGCGTGCAGCAGGTCGCGGCGATCTCCGGCGGCGGCTTTCGCAACGCAGACATCCAGTACGTCATCGGCGGCCCGGACTTGCAGAAGCTGACGAAATATTCGGACGAGCTGCTGGCGAAGATGAAGACGATTCCGGATGTCGTGGACGCGGACTCGACGCTGATTAACGGCAAGCCGGAGCTGCGCGTGGTGATCGACCGCGCGCGTGCGGCAGACCTCGGCGTGCGCGCCGCAGACATCGCGCAGGCTTTGAACACGCTGGTCGCGGGGCAGCAGGTCTCGACCTTCAACGCCGGGACGGATCAGTACGAAGTGCGCGTGCGCGCCATCGGAGAGTTTCGCGCGAGCGTCGAGGGCTTG
>JAFBAJ010000568.1 GCA_019247865.1 Acidobacteriota bacterium | reverse complement strand
GCCCCGGACGCCTGATGCCACTCAGCCTCGGTAAATTCGTGCAGGGACACAGGGGTTTCAAACAGGTAAGGCTCAATGGTGCCGCGGAAAAAGTCCCATAATAAATCCCTGCAAGTCAGGATAATCTTGATACGCCTTTCCTCCAGTCGGGTGAGGAGCCCTTTCAGGAGTTGATTGAGCAGCGGGCGTCTGCTGTTCTCGTTAATACCGTCAATGATTATGAACAACCATTTCCGTGCTTCCTGTAAGCCGGGGCTGACGCGGTTCATCCAGTCCGAGAAAATACCACTGAAGGCAGATTCGAGGCGCTGCTCTATGAGAAATTCTATGTCGTACTCGGTTGAAAGCTCCATCTGCCCGCTCAGCAAAAGAACCGGATGCTGATCCACCAATTGCTCTGCTACATGGCAGGCAACATTTGTTTTGCCCCGCCCCGCCTTGTCTACCAGCACGAGACATCTCTTCAGCCCCATCTCAATCAGGCGCGTGAGTTCTTTCAGGAGGTCGTTTGCCAGGTGGATGGTTGTTGTGTCCTCTCTGTAGGAAAGAAAGAGTTGTAGGGACTCTCTGTAAAGGAGATCAGTTTGCAATACCTGCTTGGTCAAAGACCGCTGCCGCTCATACGATAAGTCTATCTTCAACTGCGAAACCTTCGCCTGATCTACAAATGGCTTTCCTCGCCACAGCCGTAAAAGCTCGTCTGCCCGAGCGTCAAAGCGGGCGTCCGAGTACTCCATGATGAGTGAGTTAAACTCGATGATGGCCTCCTCAACCTCCTGAAAGTAAAAGGCGCGCTTCAACGCATTCATCGCCTTTAGGGACTCTCCGCGAATATTCTCAGAGGCTAACCTCATCTGCGAGACCATTAGTCTCGCCTCATCACCTAACCCGTAGCGCGTGCGAATTAAATCCAGGTACTGCAAAATCGTTTCGGAACGGGCCCGAAACATCTCCTCAAAGTGAATGAAGCGCTCAACCTCTTTTTCAGCCTCACGCGGGACGTACACCTCTGAAATGTATTTGTCTCGCCCGACAAATTCGATCTGCTGTTGAATGAGATCCTTCGTCAACGAGGATAGAATATCGGCAGATATTGCTCCCCGCCTTGCCGGGATCAACTTGTCAAACAACTCCTCCCGAAGAACCTTGATAAAACCTCTGAAAAATTTGAGTTTCAGATCGTTGATGTCTTCGAAGGATGAGACGATGTGCTCTTTGCGGAGTCTATTTTTCAGAGGGATGAGCTGCTCGTCCGTTGCCAGATTGTCAGAGATGCTTCCCTTGAAATAAATGAGACAAGGAATATGTCTAGCAATAGCTGCCTCATACTCCAATTGAGTGAACGACTTGCCTGTCGCCTCATCCGTAGAGCCATAGTCATCACCGAACAGCCCCACGTAGAGGTCTGATTCTTCCACCTTACGCACACAGTAGTCGGCAGGCTTGCCGGGGTCGCTGCCAAAAAGCTCCATCCCAACAAAAAGGTCTTGGAGCTTTTGGGTCTCTTCTTGTAGAGCCAGTCTCTCTTCGGCTAGCTCTCGGTATACACTACTGATGAAAATTTTCAGTGACATCTGGTACCAGGAAGAGGTTGTCCAAAGTCGCCCTGGAGCCTAATCATAGGAATGTTAAGGTGCAGTCTTCAATCGTCGTTATCATAAGCCATTTTTTTAACTTTGAAATAGAATTTTTCTCATTAGTTGCGGAGAGCACAAAAGGCACTTAATTACGCTAACTCGCAGCGCCGTGTGACGCGGACGCCGGTGCGCCAGTTTTCGTTGAGGTCGAAGCGGTAGAGTTGGAGGTCTGGGGCGATGGTGTGGGCGAGGGTGTTGAAGGCGCGGTGGAAGCTGAGGGTGGGGGCGGCGAGGTAGACGAGGGGAGGTTCGTCCGCGATGTGTGCGTCGCCGAAGAGGCGTGCGCGGCGGATGTTGCCGGAGCGGCGGTGGGCTTCGACGCGGAGCCAGTAGTCGACGCCCTGGAGGACGTGGTCGCGGTCCGGAGAGACTTTGAGTTCGATGACCGCGAGGCGTCCGTCGTGGCGTAGGGCGAGGAGGTCTACCGGGCGCGGGGCGGTTTTGGCATTGGCAGAAGTGCGGAACTGCGCGTGCAGCGGGGCGAGACGGAGGCCGGGATCGAGGCGTGTGATGTCGCGCCGGAGCAGGGATTCGAGCCAGGCTTCGGGAGCGGCGCGATAGAGCGCGTGGCGGCGGTCTCCGTCCGGGTGGCGATGCTCAAGCAAGTCTCTCAATAATTTCTCCCAATCCAAACGCGTGCTCTCTTCCAGCAGGCGGCGGCGCGCGCCGTCCGTGCCGAACCAGACGCGCTCGCGCTCAAGCACGCGCCGCACGCGCGCGAAGGCGAGGCCGTGAAAGCGCAACGTCTCGCCGTGACGCGCGCGCACGACATCAATCGCTTCCGGCGCGTGGGCGACGATGTGCGCGGCGCTCTCGCTCATCTCCAGCGCGGGCTGTGGACGCAGGCGCGCGGGCGGCTCAAGCCACAGCTCTTCCCTCTCAAGCCGCCGCACGGGCGTGAGGCACTTCCATTCCTCATCCAGTTCATACAAGGTGATGACGCGCCGCAGTTCTTCGCGCAGCAGGGCGAGCCGTTGCGAGAGCGTTGGAACCGAATCGCGTTGCGCGATGAGCCAGAGGCTTTTGATGTAAGCCCTGCGCGCACGCTCGGACACGCGCGTGAACCAGAGCAGCGCGGACGAGAGAAAAGCGTCCGGCCCGCGCCCTTCGTCAAGTGAGACTGTGCCGGTGACGGCGATGCTCTCGCTCTTTGTGCCGAGCAGAATGCGCGCGTCGCGTCCGGGCTGGCCGCCACGCGCGCCCACGCTCAGGGACGCGCGAATGAGGCGTTGGCCCGGTTGCACTTTCAAAGCGAGCTGTGCGAGCTGTCGGCAACGCGCACGCCGCGTCGCGCTGACGAGCGCGTGGAGCGAGCTGACGGACGCGCGCGGAATCAGCTCCAGCGTCGCGCGCTCTGCGCCCATCCGCCGCGTGGCTTCGAGCAGGAGCTTACCTTCCGTCCACTCCCATCCGTTGATGCGCCAGCAGGTCGCGCCCTCATCGCTCGGGCAGGTCAGGAACAATGCGCAGTGTGTGATGCGGAACTCGATCTCGCCACGGCGCACGGAGGACGGCGCGCCGCCGCACGCACGCGCGTAGAGCCATTCTTCGTGCGCCGCGATCAACTCGCGCACGCGCTCCGCAGCGTGATTGATGGCAGCTATGCTGTCGAGACGTGCGAACATGCTTTGAGGTGCGAGAGGGATTATTCAGAGGTTAGGCCCCCATTATAGCCGACTGCAACTTGAGAGCAACCACAGGTCAGTACCGCCTGCGGTAGCGGGCGGGTCATCAACCTTGAGTACCCGCTCGCTACCGCAGGCGGTACTGACTTAGCATAGGGCGTATGCTAAGCTTCCATTAGTTTCTATTTCAGAGGATGACGAAAAGTGATGAAGAATGTCTATCTGGCGGGCTCTGTGCGCACGCCTATCGGAAAGTTCGGCGGGACGCTGGCCGAGTGGACGGCGGCGGATATGGGCGTCGCAGTGGCGCGGGAAAGCTTGAAGCGCGCGCGGCTCGCGCCCGAACAGATACAGGACTCTGTCTGGGGCAGCGCGCGTCAGGCGGGCGGCGGCCCGAACGTCGCGCGGCAGATCATCTATCGCGCGGGCGTGCCCGAGACTGTGCCCGCGTACACGGTCAATCAGGCGTGCGGCTCTGGCCTGCGCGCGATCATTCTGGCCGCCGAGCAGATCATGCTCGGGCGCGCGCGCGCGATCTTAGCCGGCGCAACCGAGAGCATGTCGCGCGTTCCCTATTACGCGGAGGGCGCGCGCTGGGGCACGCGGCTCGGCAACGCAGCGCTGGTGGACGGGATGTATCGTGACGGCTTCAGCGATCCGCTCTCCGGGCGCGTGATGGGCGAGACGGCCGAGACACTCGCGCAGCGTTATGAGATTTCGCGCGAGGAGCAGGACAGGTACGCCTTGCGCTCGCAGCAGCGCGCCGAAGCCGCTATCGAGTCCGGCCGCCTGGATGAAGAGATCGTGCCGCTGGAGATCAAAGGACGGAAGGGTGAAACAAAGCTCTTCGCGCGCGACGAGCATTACCGCGCGGGCGCGACCCTCGAAGCCCTCGGCAAATTGCCGACCGTCTTCAGCAAGGACGGAACGGTGACGGCCGGTAACTCTTCGGGCATCACGGACGGCGCGGCGGCGCTCGTCGTGATGAGCGAAGAGGTTTTGAAAGAGAGCGGCGCGGAGGCAGAGGCGCGCATCGTGGACTACGAGATCGCGGGCGTCGCGCCGGAGATCATGGGCATCGGCCCGGTTCCGGCCGTGCGCGCGCTGCTCGCGCGGCAGCAGTTGAAGCTGGATGAGATTGACCTCGTGGAACTGAACGAAGCCTTTGCGGCGCAGGTCATCGCGTGCGACCGCGACCTGGGGTTTGACGCTGAGCGTCTGAACGTCAACGGCGGCGCAATCGCGCTCGGCCATCCAATCGGCTGCACTGGCGTGAGGATCACGACGACGCTGCTGCACGAGCTCAAGCGGCGCGGCGCGCGGCGCGGCCTCGCCACGCTCTGCGTGAGCGGCGGCATGGGCCTCGCTCTGCTGGTCGAGCGTGTGTAAAAAATATTAGCCACAGAGACACGGAGCCACAGAGCAATAAAAGCAGATGAAAGAGATGCTAAATAAAATGTCTGTCTTACTCTCTGTGTCTCTGTGTCTCTGTGGCTAATTCTTAAATCGGAGACTTCGATGCCTTCAATCAAGCTACTCATCCTGCTCGTGCTGGCAGGTGTCATCAGCGGCGCGGCGTGCAGGCGTTCGGCGGTTGAGAGCAATGCTAACAGCAATGCTGCGAACTCGAACGCGGCGGCCGAGGAGACATCTTCGACGCCGCCCTTCCAGACCAAAGAGCCGGAGCGGTATCAGGCGACGATGTCGATCAACGGCGATCTGGGGCAGCAGGCGCAGAGCATTCCCGGCCTTTCGAGTTCGATCAACCGGGAGATGTTCATCGCGCGCGACGGAGACAAGCGGCGCGTCGAGTCGGAAATCCTGGCGGGCATCAAGGTCGCGTTTCTGCAACTGCCGACGGGGCGCTAT
>JAFBAJ010000154.1 GCA_019247865.1 Acidobacteriota bacterium | reverse complement strand
CACTGCCGCTGTCCATCGGCAACATCCATTTCGTCGGCATCGGCGGCATCGGCATGTCCGGCATCGCGGAGGTCTTGTGCAATCTTGGCTTTCGCGTGTCGGGCTCGGATGCGAAGAAGTCTAGCGTGACGGAGCGGCTGGAGAAGTTGGGCGTGGAAGTGACCGAAGGGCATCGCGCAGAGAATGTCGGAGACGCACATGTCGTCGTGCGCTCGACCGCCGTGCGTGATGATAACCCGGAGCTGATTGAAGCGCGGCAGCGTTCGATCCCGGTCATCCCGCGCGCGGAGATGCTGGCGGAGTTGATGCGTCTCAAGCCGCACACGGTCGCGGTGGCCGGTTCGCACGGCAAGACGACGACGACTTCGATGGTGGCGACGGTGCTCGGCTACGCGAAGCTCGACCCGACCGTTGTGGTCGGCGGCGTGGTCGGAGCTTTCGGCTCGAACGCGCGGCTCGGCAAGAGCGATCTGATGGTGGCCGAAGCGGACGAGAGCGACCGCTCGTTCCTGATGCTGACGCCCACCATCGCGGTCGTCACTAACATTGACCGCGAGCACATGGATTACTACCGGGACATGGACGACGTGCGCGAGTGCTTCACGAGCTTTGTCAACAAGGTTCCGTTCTACGGCGCGGCCATCCTGTGTCTCGACGATCCGCAGGTGCAGGCCGTCATCCCGCACGTCAAGCGGCGGCGCGTCTCTTATGGTCTCAGCGCGCAGGCGGACATCTCCGCGCACGGGATACGCTTCGACCAGGTCTTCGGCTCAAGCTTTACCGTCTGGCAGGGAGCCGAAGCGCTGGGCGAGGTCACTTTGCACGTGCCGGGCCTGCACAATGTGTACAACGCGCTCGCGGCCATCGCGGTCGGCTTTGAGCTCGACGTGCCGTTCGAGCAGATCGCGGAGGCTCTAAAACTTTTCACGAACGCAGACCGCCGGTTTCAGTTCAAAGGCGAAGAGGCGGGCGTGCTCGTCGTGGATGATTACGGTCATCATCCGACGGAGATCAAAGCGACGCTCGCGGCGGCGAAGATCGGTTCGGCTGGACGGCGCATCGTGGTGCTCTTTCAGCCGCATCGCTACTCGCGGACGCAGGATCAGATGGAGGGCTTCGCGCAGTCCTTCAACAACGCCGACGCGCTCCTCGTCGCGGACATCTACGCCGCGAGCGAAGACCCCATCGAGGGCGTCACTTCAGAGGCTCTGACCGAAGCCATCAAGCGTTACGGTCACAAGAACGCGCGCTACATCGGCGCGCTCGACGGGGCGGCGGAGATTTTGCGCGAACACGTGCGCGAAGGCGATCTCGTCATTACGCTCGGCGCGGGGCCCGTCTACAGGGCCGGGGAACAGCTATTAAATCTGCTTCGCAGATAGGTCTTCCGTCTTTGGCCTTTGGTCTTTGTCCGCGATTCAACATTGAATCAGACATCAAAGACCAAAGACCTAAGTCCAAAGACCATTGAAGAGAATGACTGAAGTTAAAAGCCAACTCGATTACGCGAAGCGTGATGCTGTGATCGAAAAGGTCGCGGCCCGGCTCGGCGTGCGCGCTCTGCGCGGGAAGCGCTTTGCTGAGTTGACGAGCCTGCGCGTCGGCGGCGCGATCGATTGGGTCATCGAGCCCGTCACGGAAGAGCAGGCCGCGGCCGTCGTCTACGAGTTTGAGCAGGCCGGAATCGCCTGGCGCGCGCTCGGCTCCGGCAGCAACGTGCTGGCCGATGACGCGGAGCATCATTACGTCGTCGTGAGCACGAAAGAACTCAAGGGCGAGGCACGCTTTGAAGGCGAACGCGTCAGCGTCAGCGCTGGCTACTCGCTCCCGCGCCTCTGCATAGATGCCTGGCGGCAGGGCCTCAGCGGCATCGAGGGGCTCGGCGGCATTCCCGGCACGGTCGGCGGCGCGCTGTGGATGAACGCAGGGGCTTACGAGCATGAGATCGGCACCGTGACGGAGACCGTGCGCGTGGCGCGCGAAGGCCGCGTCGCGGACATCCCCGGCAGCTCGGTCGAGTGGAATTATCGCCACACCTCTTTTCGTGAGGGTGAGCTGCTGCTCGGCGTGACCCTGCGCCTTCAGACGGATGAGCCCGAGCGAATCAAAGCGCGGATGGATGAAGCCAAGTCGCGGCGCATGGCGACGCAGCCGCACGGCTCGCGCAGCGCCGGGTGCTTCTTCAAGAATCTGCCGGGCAGCCCGGTCGGCACGGGCAAGATGATCGACGAGATGGGCATGAAGGGCACGCGGCGCGGCGGCGCTCTCGTCTCACCCGTCCATGCCAACTTTATCGTCACTGAAGGCGAAGGTGCGCGCGCCGCAGATGCGCTTGCGCTCGCCGAAGAGATCAGGGAACGCGTTCGCAGGGAGCGCGGCATCGAGCTCGAATACGAAGTCGAGCTGTGGAGTGCTCAGGAGCCGGAAGAAGGTTCGGAGGAGTAAAGAGTTGAGAGAGCAGGTCATCACACCGAGAGCTAACGGGCGCGGAGTTGCCGCAGGCGCGCGCGGGCGCGCGGGCGTGGCGC
The DNA here is from genome assembly GCA_019247865.1 of Acidobacteriota bacterium. Lineage (GTDB taxonomy): Bacteria > Acidobacteriota > Blastocatellia > Pyrinomonadales > Pyrinomonadaceae > JACMLC01. The sequence continues at coordinate 5,151 of JAFBAJ010000154.1, read as the reverse complement.
AGAAGCCTGTGCGGCGCGGAACTGGCACGCGTGCTGTGGGCGAAAGCCGCCTGCGAGGGGCTCTCGCGTATGCGCCGCTCGCAGCCAAAGCCCTGCTGGCGATCATGGTGGGCGTGCTCCTCTTCGCGGGTTATCGTGCGGCGGCTTCGGCTTCATTCTTTGAAGCGCGCGCGATTGACATCAGCGGCACGTCGCGCGTCAACGCGGGTGAGCTCAAGTCTCTCGTTCAAGACGCGGTGGCGGGGAAGGGCGTCTGGCGCGCAGACCTGAGCGTTATCAGCGCGAAGCTGGAAAAGCATCCCTGGGTTCGCACTGCGGTCGTCTCGCGCGTCCTGCCGGACGGTTTGCGCATACGCATCACTGAGCGCGTCCCGCACGCCATCGTGCGCACGAGCGCCGGGCAACTGGTCTGGGTTGACGAGGACGGCGTGATGCTCAGCCGCACACAGCCGACCGATGAGATGCCGCCCTTCTTCATACGCGGCTGGGATGAAGCCGAGACGGGCGATGCTCGCACGGAGAATCGCGCGCGGATGGAGAAGTACCTGGAGATGTCGCACGAGTGGAGCATGCTCGGCCTCAGCGAGCGCGTGAGCGAAGTCAATCTCGGCGACCTGCACGACGTGCGCGCGCAACTGGCAGGAGACGACGCGCAGATCGAAGTCCGCCTCGGCGAACGCAATTTCGGCAACCGCCTCAAGAAGGCTCTGAACGTGCTGGACGAACAGCGCGCGACCGCGCTCGGCCCGTTCATCACCTATCTCGTCGCCAGCAACGACGCGAAAATCACCGTCGGGCGCAGCGCGAACGCCCCGACCGCCGGGATGGATGAGAGCGGCGCGAGCACCGCTGCCGATGCGGCTCCGACCGAGAGCGCCCCTGAGCGTGCGGCGACGCCCGCGTCTCGAAAGCGCGAGGCAGAACAGAAGAAGAAGAAGGAGCAGTCCGGGAAAGAGAAGTCTTCGGTTGACGAGAAGAAAGAGACGCGGCCCCGCCGTGTCCGATAGCGCGGAGATATATTTGTTCTCTTTTTTTAAGGAGCAAGATGTGAATGGGTAAGCGTGCGACGCATACGGTCGGCCTCGACCTCGGGACGAGCAAGGTGACGTGTATCGTTTGCGAGCCGGGCGAGACGGGACTGCTGGAAGTCGTCGGCATCGGCGAAGCGGACGCGCGCGGCCTGCGCAAAGGCGTCGTCGTCAACCCGGACGCGGCCGTCGAAGCCATCAAGCACGCGGTCGAAAGCGCGGAACGCATGAGCGGTCTCGAAGCCGAAGAGGTCACGATCAATCTGGCCGGCTCGCACATCATGGGCTTTAACGGTCAGGCCATCGTCGCCGTCTCCGGGCGCGACCGCGAGATAACTTCGGACGACGTGCGCCGCGCGATTGACTCGGCCTGCGCCATCCAGCTCCCGGCCGGACGCGAGATCGTCGACCGCCTGCCGCAGGAATTCATCGTGGACGATCAGGACGGCATCAACGATCCCGTGGGCATGATCGGCGCGCGCCTCGCCGTCAAGGTGCACATCGTGACGAGCCCTGTCACTGCGCGGCAGAACGCCATCAACGCGGTCAATCGCGCAGGGCTCATCGTCGCCGACATGGTGCTCGAACAGTTGGCTGCCGCCGAAGCTACTCTGACGGATGACGACAAAGAGTTCGGCTCGGCGCTGGTGGACATCGGAGCCGAGACGACCGGCCTCGTCATCTTTCAGCGCGGCGCGGTGCAGCATACGGCCGTCTTCGCGCTCGGCGGCTCGCACTTTACCAACGACATCGCCTTCGGCCTGCGCACGCCGATTCCCGAAGCCGAGAAGATCAAGCGCACGGTCGGCTGCGCTTCGAGCACGAACCTTAACGAGATCGAGCGCGGGGAATTGATCGAAGTGCCTTCGGTCGGCGGACGCGCCCCGCGCCAGCTCTCGCGCCAGATTCTGTGCGACATCCTGCAACCGCGCGCGGAGGAAGTCCTGATGCAGGTCGCGGACGAGATCAGGGATTCGGGTTGGGAGCGGCAGCTCTCCAGCGGCGTCGTGCTGACGGGCGGAGGCGCGCTGCTCGACGGGATGGCGGAGATCGCCGAGCAGGTCTTCGACGCTCCCGTGAGGCTCGGCTATCCCGAAAGAGACCGTTTCGGCGGCCTCATCGAAGACATCCAGAGCCCCGCGTGGGCCGCCGCGTCCGGGCTTTCGCTCGTCGCGCAACGCACGCAGAACGCGGAAATGCGCTCTATCGGCGGAAAAAAAGCGGGTGCGGGGCGCTTGACGCACTTCGTCTCAAAATTTCGTCATCGTTTTAGTGGTATTTTTTGACAAGTTGTTGTATGCTGCCGCGCCAGTCGGCACAAGATGTAGTCCGCAAGATATGGGTGCCTCCGGCGCATACAGCCCAAGATAACCGCACAATGAGCTTCGGAGTTCCGTAAGCATGAGAGAGAGGACAGACATTATGACACCGGACGGCCGTCAACCGGGCAATGGCATCAATATTTTTATTGACGACGAACCACCCATCACCGGAGCGCGCATTAAAGTCATCGGCATCGGTGGCGGTGGGGGCAACGCCGTCAATCGCATGATCGAGGCCGGCATTGAGGGCATCGAATTTTTAGTCGCCAACACCGACTTGCAGGCTTTGAAGCGTTCGCGCGCGCCGATCAAGATCCAGCTCGGCGGCAAGCTGACCAAGGGTCTCGGCGCGGGAGCCAATCCGGTCATCGGGCGCGACGCCGCGCTCGAAGACACGGAGAAGATCATCGAAGTGCTCGAAGGCGCGGACATGGTCTTTGTGACGACGGGCCTCGGCGGCGGCACGGGCACGGGCGCGGCTCCGATCATCGCGAGCCTCGCGACGGAACTCAACGCTTTGACGGTCGCGGTCGTGACCAAGCCTTTTCACTTCGAGGGCAAGCGCCGCATGTCGCAGGCCGAGCAGGGACTCAGAGAGCTGCGCGAGTGCGTCGATACCGTGATTACGATTCCGAACGAGCGGCTGCTGCACACGGTCGAGCGCGGCGTCTCGCTGGCCGATTCCTTCAAGGTCGCGGATGACGTGCTGAGGCAGGCCGTGCAGGGCATCTCGGATTTGATCACCGTGCCGGGCCTCATCAATCTGGACTTCGCGGACGTGAAGGCGATCATGGCGGGCATGGGGCTCGCGCTGATGGGCGCGGGGCGTGCGAGCGGCGAGAACCGCGCGATTGAGGCGACGCAGCAGGCCATCTCCAGCCCCTTGCTTGAAGAGGCGACGATTGAGGGCGCGAAGGGCGTGCTCATCAACATCACGGGCGGCTCAGACCTGACGCTCTTTGAAGTCAACGAGGCATCTTCGATCATCCGCGAGTCGGCGGACGAAGACGCGAACATCATCTTCGGCGCGGTGATCGACGAAACGATGCGCGACGAGATGAAGATCACGGTCATCGCGACCGGCTTTGATAAAGAGTCCGCCGACGCGGGCGCGAACGTCTCGAACGCCGCGCTGCCGCCGACTCCGCCGCGGTACACGCAGAGACCCGGCGACGATCTGACGCGTCCCAACATCACCAACCCCGAACGCCAGGTTGATCTGGATGTGCCGACGTTCATCCGCAAGAAAGCCGACTAATCGTTCAGTCACCGGTCTCAAGTCCCAGGTCCCAAGTCGATTGATTGCAGACTTGGGACTTGGGACTTGAGACTTGGGACTCTTTCGTGTAGCATGTCGCCCATTCCTTGAACAGGATTTCCCATTTCGGGTTAAACACCGCTTCTCTCCTAGCATAGGCCGCAGCCTGCGAGAGTGGTCAGACAACTTGCCGCGTCGTGTGCGTACATATTTTCTCTTCAGCGCACACGGTCGCACGTCATTCCCCGCTTCATAAAGTGGAGGTAAGAGGGTCACTGTGAATCGTAAATTAATCAGAACAACATTAGCTGAGATCAAAAACAAAGGGCGCGAAACCCCGCAGCCGAAAGAGCGCGTCAACGGCAGCCCATCCCGTTCGTCCGGCGAGCGGTCCGAAGCCCCTTCTCATCGCAGCTCGCAGTCGTCGTCGTCGAGCAGCGTACAGGTGCGCAAGCGCACGCCGCCGCCGTCGGAGACGAGCGCCGAAATCTTCTACTACAAGAAGCAGATCGACGCGCACACCTTGATGATCATCGTCCTCCAGGATGGCGAAGAGATCGAGGGCACCATCGAGTGGTATGACCGCAGTGCGCTCAAAGTCAATCGCAAATCGGCCCCCAATCTGCTCCTGCTCAAGCACAACATCAAGTACATGTACAAGGCCGACGAGCGCGACGGCGACTAAAGACGCGCGCGTGATGCTGTGACGCTTCGGTGTTGAAGCCGAGCTGACGCCGCAGCGTTGCTCCGTCCGCTTTTTGAGAGCCATGACCGAGTTGCCGCACAACTCACAAGCTGCCTCTTCCCGACAGAGGCGACGCTTGCCGCGCATCGCCATCACGATGGGCGATCCGGCGGGCATCGGCCCCGAGGTCGTGCTCAAAGCCGTCGCCGAGGAAGAGGTCAGAACCGTCTGCGCGCCCGTCATCATCGGCGACGCGCAGCTCCTCGCGCACACGGCCCGCACGCTCGACCTCCAGTGCGGCTACGACATCGTGCGCAAGGACGAGCGGCTGCCGGAAGATTTCTCCGATCCCCTCATCTATCATCTGGACAACGTCTCCGGGCACATCGAGCCGGGCATCGAATCGGGCGCGGCTGGTAAGGCTGCCGCCGGCTACATCGAATCGGCCGTCGAGCTCTGCGCGAGCGGCGAGGTGGACGCCATCGCGACCGCGCCGATCAACAAGCGCGCTCTCTTTCTCGGCGGATACAGCTTTCCCGGCCACACGGAATTTCTCGCGCAGCTCACCGGCACGGAGGAATACGCGATGGCCTTCGTCGCCGCCAACCTGCGCATCGTGCTGTTGTCCACACACGTCCCCCTGTCGGAAGCCATCCGCCTCGTCGAGCGCGAGCGGCTGGTGCGCGTCATCAGCCTGACGCACAGGGAATTGAAGCGCTGGGGCCTCGACCGGCCGCGCATCGCCGTGTCTGCGCTCAACCCGCACGGCGCGGAGGGCGGGCTCTTCGGCGTCGAAGAGGCTTCGGAGATCATGCCCGCGGTCGAGGACTGTCGCGGACGCGACGACATGAACGTGCA
>JAFBAJ010000062.1 GCA_019247865.1 Acidobacteriota bacterium | reverse complement strand
CCGCCCGTCACCCGGACGCCAATCAAAGCGTTTGCCGCCTCCGCCCGCAGAGGCGGCACGGTCGGGCCGTTCAGGGCCACTCAACGCGCCGACGCCGCGCCGCCCGACGCCGCGACCCGTCCCGGAATTCGCATACGGCGAGGCGTTGGCGAGCGAGGCTCTGCGCCTGAGCCTGATCGACGAGAAGACTTATCGCGGCGGCGAACATCTGATCCTGCGCGCGCACGTCGCGCAAGGGACGGAAGCCGTGGAGCCTGTGACGGGCGCAGAGGTCATCGTCAAAATCCTCGGCTCGACCTTTCGCCCGCTGATCCTGCAAACGCAGACGGGCGCGGACGGCATCGCGACCTTCAGCATCCAGCTCCCGCACTTCCGAAGCGGGCGCGCGGCGATCCTGATTCGCGCCACCAGCGGCGGCCACGAAGCGGAGCTGCGCCGCATCATCCAGCAGGGCTGAAAGAGAGAGCGCGAGAAGGCGAGGGGAGAGTTTTTTTGCAGATCACGATCAACGGCGAGCGACGCGACGTGCCCGCAGGGCTGACCCTTGAGGGCTTGATCCAGGAGCTCTCGCTCGCGCCCGAACGCCTCGCGGTCGAGCGCAACCGCGAGGTCGTGCGCCGCACAGAGTGGCCGCGCATCTCGCTCGAAGAGAACGACCAGTTGGAGATCATTCATTTTGTCGGAGGGGGAGAAAAGCAGTTGACCGAGAAGTTTGAGATCGGTGGCCGCGTGTTCAGTTCACGCCTCATCGTGGGCACGGGAAAATATCGCAGCTATGAAGAGATGAAGGCCGCGCACAGGGCTTCCGGGGCGGAGATGGTGACGGTCGCCGTGCGCCGCGTGCCGCTCGACCGCAGCGCAGAGTCTTTTCTGGATCACCTGGACCCGGCGTTGACGATTCTGCCGAACACGGCCGGCTGTTACGACGCAGAGACGGCCATCCGCACGGCGCGGCTCGCGCGCGAAGCCTTGCAGACAGACCTCATCAAGCTCGAAGTGATAGGCGATCAGACGACGCTCTTTCCCGATAACGAGCAGACGCTTGAAGCCGCGCGCGTGCTGGTCAAAGAGGGCTTTATCGTGCTGCCCTATTTTACGGACGACCTGATTATGGCGAAGAAGCTGCTCGACGCGGGCTGTCCGGCGGTGATGCCGCTGGCTGCGCCCATCGGCTCCGGCCTCGGCGTGCAGAATCCTGCCAACCTGCGCATCATGCGCGAGCAGTTGCCGGACGCGACCATCATCGTTGACGCGGGCGTCGGCACGGCCTCGGATGCGGCCATCGCGATGGAGCTCGGCGCGGACGCGATTCTGATGAACACGGCCATCGCGGAGGCGCACGACGCGGCGCAGATGGCGACGGCCATGCGTTTAGCCATCGAAGCCGGCCGTCTGGCTTATCTGGCCGGACGAATGCCTAAGAGGCTCTACGCCAACGCCTCAAGCCCCCTGACGGGCGTCATCAGATAGCGAGGGCGCATAAACTTTCCAGATGTCTAAAAGCACAGCACAGGAATGGATCGTCTTCCTCTCCTTTTTTCTGGTCATCGCCGTTTACACCTTTGCCGAAGCATACTGGTTGAGCAGGAAAGGCGGCGCGACTTTCGCCAGGACGTTCGGCTTCTCCGTGTTGACGAATCTCATCGGCTACTCGGTCGGGTTCTTCGTGCTCTTCATCGTCCTCGGCGTGCTGCTGGCGATGGCCTGGGACGGCTCGATCCAAAAGTTCCCGCTGCATGACACAGGTCTGGTCATCGCTTTGGTCTTTGGTTTCCTCTCCGCCCCGGTCCTGCTCACGCTCTGCAAGCGCGCTTTCCTCGCCATCTTCAAGATCCGTACGAGCGGCTCGGCGTGGCTCTTTGCGCTCTCAAGCTCCTTCCTCGGCGTGATCGCCTCGCTGGGCGCTCCGATTCTCCTCGTCTATCTCTTCTCAAGGTAGCGTCGGGTTCGCGCTCTTCGGCGAGACGGCCGCGTGCGAGTTGTTCCGGCGAAAGTCGTTCGCGTTGCTGTTCGTATCGAGCGCGTTCGGGCTGCGTATGAGATCGTTCGGCGTTCCTCCGGCGAAAGTGAATAACGCGCCCTCGCCGAAATTATCGAACGGCGCGGGCGGCAGGCCGCTCCCGTTCTGCTGGTATCTGAGTCCGTCGAGCTTCACTCCGTTAAGCTCTATCTTCACAGCCCCGGCAGAATTGTTGAGGTCAAACCCGGTCGCGCTCGCGTCGTAATCCGCCGTCACGCCGAAGGTCGCGGCCCCGTTGGCGATCAGGAAATAGCTGCCCGGCCCGATGAGCGTCGTCCCGCTGCCCACGCTCCCCGGCAGAGTCATGACGCTGACCATGCTCGTGTTGCCTGAAGCGCGGAAGGAGAGCGCGAGGCCGCTGATGTCGAGCGCCTCTGTCGTCGTGTTGTAAAGCTCCACGAAGTCCACACGCACGGGCATCGCGGCGGTGAACGAGACGAGAGCTTCGTTAATGATGACCTGCCCCGCGGTCGGAAGCTGCGGCACAGTGACGCTCAAACTCGCGGCGTCGCTCGTGACCAGCCCGGCGGAAGCTCTGACCTGCGTCGAACCCGTCCCGACGCCCGTCGCGAGGCCGCTCTGATTGATCGTCGCCACGCTCTCATTGCTCGAAGTCCAGTTGAAAACGATGCCCTGCATCTCCATGTTGTTCTGATCGAAAGCACGCGCGTTGAACTGCCGCGTCCCGCCGACGATGATGGCCGCGCTCATGGGCGTGACTTCGATACGCGTCAAGACCTGCGGCGGAGGATTGATGGTCAGCACTGCCTGCGCCTGACTGTTGCCTGCACGCGCACGCACATTGACGACTCCTGCGGCGAGCCCGTTCGCGGTCGTGCCGCTGCCCGTCAGAGAAGTCAGAACAGCACGGCTCTCATCGCTCGAATCCCAGATGAAGGAGACGTTCTGTAGCTCCGCTTCGCCGCCGCCAAGATCAAGGACGAAGGCGTGCGCGGTGAAGTCCCGCGAGTCTCCGATCTTAATCGCCGCCGCTGAAGGCGTGACTTCGATTCGCACGAGCGGCGGAGAACCGAACGGCGTCCCGTCGGCGCG
>JAFBAJ010000021.1 GCA_019247865.1 Acidobacteriota bacterium | reverse complement strand
TCTTCCCCAAATCGCCGGACATCGAGCCCGGACGCGCGCGGCTTGCCTCACAGATCGCGCAGATCTTTATCGTCCTCTTGTCGGCGGCGATCATCGCCTACGCACTCTGGAAACTGGTGCCGCGGCTGATGCGCTTCAACCGCAAGCGCAAGCAGCAGAAGCCTGAGCGCGAGGCGCGCGTCGTGCTCGGCGAACATCTCGCGCCAGACCAGACCAGCGCAGACCTCCTCGCCGAAGCCGAACGCCTGGCGCGCGAGGGCAACCTGCGCGGGGCGATTCGCAAGGGCTACATCGCGCTCCTCTGCGAGCTCGGCGACCGCAAGGTCATCGGCCTCGCACAGCACAAGACGAACCGCGACTACCTGCGCGCCGTCAGCCATCAGACACAGCTCTTTCAGGAAATGAGCGTCCTGACCAATAGCTTCGAGACGCACTGGTACGGATTCGTCGCCCCCAGCCCCGAAGACTGGAACACGTTTCGCTCGCGCTATCAACAAGCGTTAAGACAGTAATGCGTCAACGTCTCGCCATCGTCATCACCATCGTGGTCGTCCTGGTGCTGCTCATCGCGCTCAATGCGTCTTCGTATGTGCGGATCGAGAAGAGCTCGGATCAGGAGGCTCAGCCGGATCGCTCGACCTACAATTCGGGCGCGACGGGGACGCGTGCGCTCTACGATTTTTTGCAGGAGTCCGGGCGCGAGACGATTCGCTGGACGGAAGCTCCCATCTCGCTGCTCAATCAGCCGCGCCTGCAAAAGGCGACCTTCGTCCTCGTCGGCCAGCCGGCCATTCCCGTCAAGAAAGAGGAGGCCGCAGACCTCCTGCGCTGGGTCGAAGCGGGCGGACGCCTCGTCATCGTCGACCGCAGCCCGAGCCAGCGCCTGCTGCCCTCCATCGGGCGCTGGCAGTTGACGACGCAGCTCACGCAGTATCCGACGAGCGAGGTGCTGGCGGACAATCCCGAACAGATGACCGAAGGCGTGCAGCCGCAACGCCCCACGCAGCCGACGCTCCTCACGCGCCACGTCGAATCCGTGATGCCCTCGCGCTTTGCCAGTCTCATCAACTTCTACGCCCGCGACGAGTCGAAGCCGGACGCGCAGCCGACCGAGCAGGCCCCGGAGTTGTCCGGTGAAGAGGAGGAAGAGGAGAGCACGCCGCCTCCGCCGCGACCGTCCGCGACCCAGAAGCAGGGCTCGCCGGATGCAGCGATGAAGCAGCAGTCCGCGCCCGCTCCGGTCACGCACATACACAACGAGCGGGGCGCGCTCCTCGTTGATTACAGGCACGGCGAGGGGCAGATCATTCTCCTGAGCGACCCTTTCATCATCGCCAACAACGGCATCAGCCGCGCCGATAACCTGCAACTCGCGTTGAACGTCGTGGCCGGGCGCACGGGCGCGATTCTCTTTGACGAATACCATCAGGGGCATGCCGCCGCGCGCAATCGTCTCGTCGCCTATTTCGCAGGGACGCCCGTGCTGGCGATGTTCGGACAGTTCGCTTTGATCGTCGTCGCGGTGATGTGGACGCGCGGGCGACGCTTTGCGCGTCCGCTGCCGCTCGCGCACGTTGATCGCCGCTCAAAGCTCGAATACGTGGCCTCGATGGCGGAGCTGCAACAGCGCTCGCGCGCCTACGATCTCGCCATCGAAAATATCTACACGCGGACGCGGCGCGTGCTGGCGCGTTATGCGGGCGCGGACAACAAGACTCCGCGTGGAGAGATCGCCGCGCGCGTCGCCGCACGCTCCAGGCTCGACCGTCACCAACTGGAGACGCTGATGCGCCATTGCGAGGACGCCATCAACGGCCAGCCCATCACGGCCACACAATCGCTCGCGCTCGTCGCCGGTCTCCGCGAGGTCGAGCGCACTCTCGGCCTGCGCATGCGCGCGCGAGAGATTCGCCAGGCGAAAGAGCAGGGTGTCAAAGAACAGGGTGTAGGGGAGAGGGTGTAGGGTGTAGTGACCAACATGTTGATGACGTGCATCATTCAA
>JAFBAJ010000762.1 GCA_019247865.1 Acidobacteriota bacterium | reverse complement strand
CGCCGGTCGCGTCCGGCCGCCCGCCGTAGTTCTTGAAGTCCGCGATGGCGCTCTCGATCTTCTTCTTGTAATCGTCGCCGACGGGCATCCGCCAGACGGGCTCGCCCGCGCGCTCGGACGCCGCGCGCACCTCTTCAGCCCACGCGTCGTCGTTGCTGAAGAGTCCCGTCCGGTGATCGCCGAGCGCGACGATGATCGAGCCGGTGAGCGTCGCCAGGTCAACGATGCGCGACGCGCCCAGCTCGCGCGCGTAGGCGATGCCGTCCGACAGAACCAGTCGCCCTTCTGCGTCCGTGTCCACGACTTCGATGGTGTAGCCCGCGAGCGTCCTGACGACATCGCCCGGTTTGAGCGCGCGGCCCGACGGCATGTTCTCGGCTGAAGGAATGATGCCGACGACTCTGCGGTTCGGTTTGAGCTGCGCGATGGCGCGCAAAGCGCCGAGCACGGCCGCGCCTCCGGCCATGTCGGTCTTCATCTCGTACATGTCCAGGCCGTGCTTGAGCGAGATGCCGCCCGTGTCGAAGGTGATGCCCTTGCCGACGAACGCCCACAGCTCGTCCGTCTCGCTCGCGCCCTCCGGCTCGTAACGAATGACGATCAGCGCGGGCGGCTCGTCGGAACCTTTGCCGACGCCGTAGAGCCCGCCCATCCCGCGCGCTTTGATCTCGTCGACGTGCAGCGACTCGACCCGGAGGCCGAACTCTTCGGCCATCTCGGCGGCGCGGCGCGCGAACTCTTCCGGCGGCAGGTCGCGTCCGGGCGTGTCCGAGAGGAGGCGCGTCCAGTTCGCTGCCTCCGCGATGATGCGCCCGCGTTCGACCGCACCGCGCAGCTCATCGCTTGCCGCAGAAACGATGAGCGTCAGGCGTTCGAGCTGCGGCTCTCCGTCGCCGTCGTCGCTCTGATAAAAGTCGCCGTCATAGAGCCCCATCAGCGCGCCTTCCGCGACGGCGCGCGCCAGCCGCGCCTCGTCATCGCCGGACGGCAGCATGAAGTTGAGCTGCCTGACGTGCGCCGCGCGTGCTTCGCGCACGGCCATGCCCGCCGCGCGGCTGAGCGAGGCCGCGCCCGAATCTTCGTGCGCGCCGCAGCCGACGAGGAGCACGCGCGTGGCCGCGCCGTCCGCTCCGCGCGCGTGCACGAGCATGGAAGTCTCGTCCTCGCCTTTGAACTCGCCGTCGGCGAGGATGCTCTGGATGAAAGGTAAGCTGTCAAAGCCTGTCGCGCGCGGCTCGTCCGTGTACACGCAGAGAGCTACAGCAGCATCTACGGCTCCGCCTGAAATCTCCGTGGCGATCTCGATGGTTAAAGGGTTAGGATTTTTCATAAGGTAGAGAAGACCTACTCTCTCGGCTCGCTCAAGCATGTCGGTTGCGTGCGAGGCGCGTGTGAGTATAATGCAAGCCTCCTTTATCACGCGAGCCGCGCACGAGTCTGATGGGCTGCGGCTCGGAAAATCTTATTTCTTCACGGAGGAATATTTAAACATGAATACGATCCGGCTGTGGCCGCGCCGCAGTGCGCTCATCCTGGCGTTCCTGCTTGTCGCTGCGATCAATGCTCTCGCGCAGCAGAGCGCGGACAAGTCCTGTCCGGTGCGCGTGACGCTTCTGCAGGTCAACGATGTCTACCAGTTCGCGCCGGTGGACAGGGGCGCGGCGGGCGGCCTCGCGCGGCTCGCCACGCTGCACAAAGAGGTCTTGAAGGAATCGCCGAACACGCTCTTTCTGCTCGCGGGCGACACCATCTCGCCGTCTGTCGAGTCGAACACTTACAAGGGCGCGCAGATGATCGACGCGTGGAACGCGGTCGGGATCGACTTCGCGGTCTTCGGCAATCACGAGTTCGACTTTGGCCCGGACGTGTTGATCCAGCGCATGAAGGAATCGCATTTCACGTGGCTCGGCGCGAATGTGATTGACGTGAAGACGGGGAAAACTTTCGCCGAGACGCCGCCTTACGTGATACGCGAGTTTCAGGGCGTGAAGCTCGGCATCTTCGGCCTCACGCTGCCGGAGACGAAGAACACTTCGCGGCCGGGGCCGAACATCGAGTTCCGCAACTCGTGCGCGACCGCTCAGGCGACCGTCGCCGAGATGAAGGCCAAAGGCGTCAACACCATCATCGCGTTGACGCATCTCTCGATGGGAGAGGACAAGGCGCTCGCGCGCTGCGTCGAAGGAATCGACGTCATCATCGGCGGGCACGAGCACACGCTGCTGCAATCACTGTCGGGGCGGACGCCGATCTTCAAGATGACCGCGGACGCGCGCGAGATGGGGCGCATTCGGCTCAACCTCAACTCCCTGACCGGCAGGCTGGAGAGCATGGACTGGGAGGTCGTGCCCGTGGACAGCCGCGTCGCGTTGGACGCGGAGTTCGACGCGCGTATGAGCAAGTACGAGCCGCTGCTGAAAGAGCTGGCCGTGCCCATCGGTCGCACGATGGTTCCGCTCAACGCCAAATCCAAAGAGAGCCGCACGCGCGAAACCAACATCGGAGACTTCATCGCGGACGCTTTTCGCAAAGCGACGGGCGCGGACGTGGCGCTGGTCAACAGCGGCTCGATCCGTGCGGACGACCTGATCCCGGCGGGCGAGCTGACCGAGCGCGAAGTGCTCTCGATGCTGCCCTTCGCCGATCCGATCTTGAAGCTCGAAGTGACGGGCGAGACCTTGCGCAAGGCGCTCGAAAACGGCGTCAGCCTGAGCGCGGAGGCGAGCGAGCCCGGACGCTTTCCGCAGGTCTCGGGTTTGCGCTTCTCCTTTGACGCGCGGCGTCCGGCGGGCTCGCGCGTGACCAGCGTCACAATCGGCGGAAAGCCGCTCGAAGAGAAGAAGATCTACACGCTGGCGACCTCTTCGTTCATCGCGCTCCAGGGCGGAGACGGCTACGAGGTCTTGAAGGGCGCGCGGCAGCTCCTCAAACCCGAGGCGGCGCAGAAGGCTCCCGACATCCTGAAAAAAGCGATCACCTCCGTCTCCTCCATCGCGCCCCAAACGGACGGGCGCATCATGCGACTCGATCAGGCGGCGGGGGCGGGAGATGAACCCTGCACACCTGCGCCGGATAAGAAGTAGTTGGTCGCCTTGTATGTCAAACGAACCGAAAGAAAGGGATTCTCCTGAGGCTGCCAATGGTCGAGTGAATCTCGTTCAATTCCTGGGCCGAATCATTGGCAGCTTTCTTGGACCTGGCCTCGGCATCTGGCTTGGCATCTTGGTTGGTGGAAGCCTGATGCCCATCGTCATCGGCGTCCTCGGTCTATTCGCCGGCGCTTTTCTGAGCGCGCTCATCTTCAAATATGGATGCACACCAGGTATAGTTCCTGTTAATTAAGATCTTATGTTCACGGACGAACAGGCGACGGGCGCGCGGCGTGAGGCGATAGAGCTTTTCGAGCGCGCCTACGAAGCACAGCAGAGCAGTGATTATGAGCAGGCGATAGAGCTCTATCGGCGCTCCATCGCGGTCTATC